>CAZIDB010000302.1:0-4846 GCA_964537965.1 uncultured Melioribacter sp.
GGGATGATTTTAATTTGTTTTTGTGGTTCGACTCCGCTCACCACGATAAAATATGTTTTTCTGCAACAGCCTGCTGCAGCGGGAACATACAGGAATCTTAAAAAATAATTATAGATTTTCACCTGCAAGCAAACAATATTGGTAAAGGAAGAGAATAAACTGAAATCATATTAAATCATTGACGAACATTCTTATGTTCAATCATCAAAACAATTAGATGAGGTTTGATTTGAAAGTATTATTTATCGGCGGCACGGGAAATATAAGCTCTGCGGTAAGTTCTTACTGCGTAAACAAAGGTGTTGATCTTTACCTTCTTAATCGTGGTAACAGAAAAAATAATTTGGATGGAGCTAAACTTCTTACTGCTGATGTTAATGATCCTTTGCAGATGACTAATGTACTTCAGAATCATTATTGGGATGTGGTGGTAGACTGGATTGCCTTCGAAGAAAAAGATATTAACCGCGATTATGAATTATTCAGAGATAAAACAAAACAGTATATTTTTATTAGCTCAGCTTCATGCTATCAAAAACCTTTGTCACATCCTGTTGTAAATGAATCAACTCCGCTTGCAAATCCTTACTGGCAATATTCGCGTAATAAAATTGCCTGTGAACTGAAGCTGAATTCACTTTACAGAGAAAATGGTTTTCCAATAACAATTGTAAGACCTTCTCTAACTTACAATACAGTTATTCCTGTTCCAATTGGCGGCTGGACTGAATACACAATTGTCGACAGAATTAAAAAGGAAAAGAAAATTATTGTTCACGGTGATGGTACTTCTCTTTGGACAATTACTCATGCAGATGATTTTGCAGTTGGAATTGCCGGTCTGTTCGGGCATCAGCAGGCAATTGGGAATTCATTTCATATTACATCAGATGAAATATTAACATGGAATCAGATCTACAATGCTCTCGCAATTGCTGTGGGAGCAGAGGCAAATATTGTTCACATTCCTTCAGATCTTCTTGGATTGTATAAGGAAGAATTAATTGGCAGCTTAGTTGGAGATAAAGCAGTCAGCGTTATTTTTGATAATTCAAAGATTAAAAAATTTGTCCCTGAATACAAAGCTGTAATTCCATTCAGTAAAGGAATACGTAGAACACTCGATTGGTTTGAAGCAGAGCCAGAACGAATGATTATCAAACAGGAAACTAATGATTTTATGGATAAAGTAATTTCAAATTATGAAGCTTGCTTTCCGAAATAAAATGAATTGAATAGAAAATCTTATCTTTCGATTGTCAATTCGCAAAATGCGAATCAATTGTAAATAGTCAATCATAAATCGTAAATCTAATGTGGTTTTTATTTGCAGGATTAAATCCATTCTCAGAAGCTTTTAGAAATCTGTTTTCAAAAAAAGCTTCAATAAATGGTGTGGATTCATTAATGATTTCCTGGTTTAATAATATTATCCCAATTCTCATTTTTCTTCCAGTACTTTTTTTAATAGAATTAAAATTCAATACTCAGTTCTTTATTGCTTTATCATTTACCGGATCAATTAATGTTGTTGCTTCAATTCTTTACATGAAAGCGATTTCCAAAGGTGATATTTCGATAGTTGTGCCTATGCTAAGTTTTACGCCGCTTTTTCTTTTAGTTACTTCTCCGTTTTTAATCGGAGAGTTTCCGAAGTTTTGGGGCATTGCGGGAATGATTCTTATAGTTGTCGGCTCATACTTACTCAACGTGAATCTGAAATCAAAAAATATTTTTGCACCATTCAAAGCACTGCTTCAAAATAAGGGAACGCGCTACATGCTTATTGTAGCAGTTCTTTGGGCTGTCTCTGCAAACTTCGATAAACTTTCAATCCAATACTCATCGGTATTTCAGCACATATTTTTTGTGAACGTATTTGTGTTTTTAGGAATTACTGTTGTAGTTACAATAATGAAAAGGTTTAATATTTCCGAAATACGGAAAGACAAAAAAAATCTTATCATTATGAGTTTGTTTACAACTACTACCTATATCTGCCAGATGACTGCTTTATCCTTAACTCTTGTTGCATATGTAATTTCTCTTAAGAGAATATCCGGCTTAATTTCTGTGTTCATCGGCCACTTTGTTTTAAATGAGCCAAACATGCGTGAAAGATTGCTCGGTGCATTCTTAATGTTTCTTGGTGTGCTGTTGATTGTTCTTGCCTGAGCCGGAATAAAGTTGATTCACGGATTTATAATGCGAATGTGAATCGTTTTAGTATTTTCTTCCATCTCAATTAGCGATATAAAATTTTATTCTGAAATTAAACTTAGTTGACTTCAATTACGTTCTACTGGTTGTTATTTGGAGTTTTAAGACTTAAATTTATTTAGAAAGCAAAAGAGGGTTAAATGTCCAAATCGTTTGATATTGCCATTCTTGGAGGCGGGCCGGGTGGATATGTAGCTGCAATAAGAGCGGTCCAGTTAGGATTTTCAACAGTTTTAATTGAAAAAGATAAGCTTGGCGGAATTTGCCTGAACTGGGGTTGTATTCCAACAAAATCCCTTCTTAAAAGCGCTGAACTTCTTGAAGAGATAAAACACTCTAAAGATTATGGTTTGGAAGTTGAAAACGTAAGCTTTGATTTTAAAAAAGTGATTAAGCGTAGCCGCGATATTTCAGGCAGGATTTCTAAGAATGTTGAATTCCTGATGAAGAAAAATAAAATTGAAGTAATAAAAGGTTTTGGAAAACTTTCCGGTTATAATAAAATTGATGTGCTTGATGATAATGGAAAGATTATCGATTCAATTGAAGCTGAAAGAATTATTATTTCAACCGGGGCAAGACCAAGAACAATTCCGCAAATTCCGGTTGATAGAAAAAAAGTTATTACAAGTACTGAAGCTATGAATCTTAGTGAGCAGCCAGATGAAATGATTATTGTGGGTGCCGGTGCAATTGGAGTTGAGTTTGCATACTTCTATAATGCACTTGGTACTAAAGTTACATTGATTGAAATGATGGATAATATTCTTCCTGTTGAAGATAAAGAAGTAAGTGAAACTCTTGAAAAGATTTTAAAGAAAAAGGGAATTGTAATATATACAAAAGCAACAGTTGAAAATGTAAAAGCAGTAGATGATAAAGTTGAAGTGAATGTTACAATAAACGGAGAAAATAAAATTCTATCGGCCGACATTGTATTGAATGCAATTGGTATTGTTGGCAATGTTGAAGGATTTGGTCTTGAAGAACTTGGTGTTGAGCTTTACAAAAACCATATCAAAGTGGATAAGCATTCATACCAGACAAACATTAAAAACATTTATGCGATCGGAGATGTTATTGGACCGCCCTGGTTAGCGCACGTTGCGTCTGCAGAAGGAATTCATTGTGTGGAAACTTTAAAAGGATTGAATCCAACCGAAGTTGATTATGCCACAATTCCCGGCTGTACGTATTGCCAGCCTCAGGTTGCAAGTGTTGGACTAACTGAGCAGCGCGCGAAAGAAGAAGGCTACGAAATTAAAGTCGGAGAATTTCCCTTTACAGCAAGTGGAAAAGCTTTTGCAACCGGCGAAAGAGATGGATTTGTAAAAGTAATTTTCGATGCGAAGTATGGTGAACTATTGGGAGCACATATAATAGGTGCTAATGCAACAGAATTAATTGCTGAGTTCACTCTGGCAAAATCAATGGAAGCAACTTATGAATCAATTGTTAAAACTGTTCACGCTCATCCTACATTATCAGAATCAGTTATGGAAGCAGTAGCAAATGCATACAACGAAGCAATTCACATATAGAGAATTTGATTATTACGATCTCGGCCTTATTGATTATAAACAGGCGTGGGATTTACAGAAAGATATTTTCGAACTAAGAGGAAAAAATCTTATCAATGATTCTTTGCTTTTACTTGAACACCCTCATACTTATACATTAGGAAAAGTAACTGACAAAAATAATCTTGTTAGCAACAAGGAATATCTTGAACGAAACAAAATTTCGGTTTATGAAATTGACAGAGGCGGAGATATAACCTATCATGGCCCCGGGCAATTAGTCGGTTATCCGATAATTAATTTATCTGACTGGTATCAGGATACTCATCGCTATTTACGCGGACTGGAGGAAGTAATAATACTTACCTGTAAAGATTATAGGTTGGAATGTACCAGAATAGACGGATTGACAGGCGTCTGGATTGACAACAGGAAGATTGCTGCTATCGGAATTAAAGTAAGCAGATGGATAACAATGCACGGCTTCGCTTTTAATATAAATACTAACCTTAATTTGTTTAACGGCATTATTCCTTGCGGTATTAAAGATAGAACCGTTACTTCGCTTCAAAAAGAACTCGGGAAAGAAATTGATATGAATGAAGTTAAAAACTTTGTACTTAAAAATTTCAAACTGGTGTTCAACTTTAACCGAAGTAATGAAAAAGGAATTGATTTTATTAGGAAACCTGGAGAACATGAAATTAAACTTGATTCCTGAAATATTTCTAAATAACCAAAGGAAAAAATGAAAGGAAAAGGGATGAGTATTTTGAAGGATGAACTTTTAGCTGAAGTTCCTACGGGCAAAATAGATTCATACGGCGGTCTTACAAAAGACGAACTGATGAACGCACTTCGTTTAATGTACACTTCGCGCCAGCTTGATAGTAAAGCTATGAATCTTTTGAAACAGGGCAAATCATTTTTTCATCTTGCAGCGGCAGGACACGAGGCAGCTCAGGTTGCCTGCGGACTTGCAATGCGTCCCGGTATTGATTGGGCCTTTCCTTATTACCGTGATCTGGCATTTATGCTCGCACTTGGAATAAAACCACAGGATTTTTTTATGCAGCATCTTGCCAAGGCGGATGATATAATGACCG
>CAZIDB010000303.1:0-4793 GCA_964537965.1 uncultured Melioribacter sp.
ATTGCATTGTGCTAAAATGTTCATCTATAATTGAAGCTGAAATTGAAAGTACAAAAGCGATAAACAAATTTGAAAACGGGCCGGCAAAAGAAACCACAGCATCATTCATCCGCTTGTTTTCAAAATTATTCGGATTGATTGGAACCGGTTTTGCCCAACCAATTAAAAACGCACCCGAGGTAAAAGAAATAAGCGGCATCAAAACGCTCCCAATCAAATCAAGATGCTTAAAAGGATTAAGAGTTAGTCTGCCCGCATTTTTGGCTGTCGCATCACCATAATGAAACGCGGCATATGCATGTGAAAATTCATGTATTGCGAGTGAAATTAAAAACACCGGCAGAAACATTAAGAACGAAATCAGTCTGTCATTTATTTCTATGTTCAAATTATTTTCCTCTGGGATGAAAATCCCTGTGCACTTGTTTAATATACTCCCTGTCTACATGAGTATAAATTTGTGTTGTCGAAATATCCGCATGTCCAAGCATTTCCTGTACGGATCTTAAATCTGCACCGCCTTCAAGCAGATGTGTTGCAAATGAATGTCTGAAAGTATGTGGATGGACTTCTTTTTGAATTCCGGCTTGTTCCGTGTACCTGCGTAGTATTTTCCAAATGCCCATTCTTGATAGTTTGGTACCGCGAACGTTAAGAAATATAAAATTCAGGCTCTTCCCTTTTCTTTCAAGAGACGGTCTGCTTTTAAGCAGGTATTCGTTAATCCATTTAACGGCGCTGCTGCCAACAGGTACAATTCTCTCTTTTGATCCTTTACCAAACACTCTTATTAATTCATCTTGTAATAATAAATCTGATGTGTGAAGATTGATTGCTTCCGAAACTCTTAATCCCGACGAATACATTGTTTCAAGCAGCGCTTTATCTCTTAAGCCCAATTTATCTTCAGTGTCCGGAGAATTTAATATTGCCTCAATTTCTTCGAATGATAAAACTGCCGGCAGGCTTCTTGATCTCTTGGGCGATGATATTCTTTCCGACGGATCACTCTCAACATAATTATTTGAACGGAGATAATTAAAGTAACTTTTAATTGATGAAAGATATCTTGCGGCGGAAGAACTTGCGATTCCAAGTTCACTAAGATGCCTGAAGAATTTATTCAACAGAGTATAATCTATTTCATTCTCATCAGTAACGCCGCACATTGCGGCAAACTCAAGCAGCTTTGAAATATCATTGCCATATGAATCAACCGTATTTGTGGAAAAATTCTTTTCAAGCCTTAGTACAGAAAGATATTCTTTTAACAAGATCGAATTAAAAATCATGAAATGTTAATTCTACTCCTTTACATTCTCCATTTCATCCTGTTTCGGGTAGCGGATTCGTTTGTGGTATTGCCCTAATAAAATATTTACGAAAGTATCTTTTATTAATTTAAGATCTCTTAAAGTTACCGGTGATTCATCAAGCTGCCCGTCGTCCACTCTGTATTTAATCAGACTATTAACAACATTTTCAATCTTAGCCGGGTCGGGTTCTTCAATTGATCTTACGGTAGATTCACATGCGTCCGCCAGCATAACCAGTGCGGTTTCTTTTGTGTTTGGCTTTGGTCCCTTGTACCGGAAATCCTGGATGTTTGTATTTTCCGCCCCGTACATTTCCTTTGCTTTCTCATAAAAATAACTTACTACAAGCGTACCATGATGCATAGGAATAAAATCAATTATTTCTTTCGGCAACTTTCCTTTGGCGGCTAATTCAACTCCCTTGGAAACATGGTTAATAATTATTTCCGTGCTTTGTTTTGGATTAAGTTTCTCGTGAGTGTTTTCACTATCCAACTGGTTTTCAACAAAATAATCGGAGTTAATTGTTTTACCGATATCGTGGTAATAAGCTCCTACGCGGGCAAGCAGCGGATTTGCTTTAATTGTTTCGGCAGCCCGTTCAACCATAGAGCCAACTGTAATTGAATGAGTGAATGTACCGGGCGCAATCCTTGCAAGATCTTTAAGTAGCGGGTTATTAAAATCAGTCAGCTCAAGCAATGTAAGGTCGGTTGTAATCTTAAAAAATCTTTCAAAGAAAATTATCATTCCAAATGTAAACACCGGGCTAAAGAGAGCATTTGCAGAGGCAAAAGCAAACTCGACAAGAATTTTATCCACGGTTTCAAAACGCTCGAGTCCAAATGCAAGAATACTTACAATGTAACCAAGCAGGATATAAATAAATGATCTGAAAATCTGGGTTCTGTTTTTAATATCTCTTACAGTATAAGCACCAAGCGCCCCGGCAAAAATATTCATAGCTGTAAAGGTATAATCATTTCCCCTAAGGCTGCCCGTTATTAATGCAATTACAACAGTACCGTAAAATCCAACACGTGAATCAAAGATTATTGTAAGCAGCATTGATGCCGCCGGCAGAATTGTAAGAAGATAAACCGGCGAACTTACTTCAAGCCTGGTTAAAAGGTACGTTAAAAAGCTGATGAACAGAATGATGATTGAGATTAATACAACTTTTACATTGTCATAAAATATTTTCTTTCTAAAGAGAAACAAATAGATTCCATATAGGGTAAGAATCAGAAGAACATGTAAAAACTTTCCCAATGATTGAGTAATGTTGCTTATAAAACCGGTCAATTCGCCTTTGGCTTTTCTATATGAATCAATCTTTAATTTATCGTCCTCGGTTACCCTGTTATGCTTTGCAATTATTCTTTCGTTTTCATTAACAATTCCAATGTTGGGAGAAACTTTATCCTGAAGATGATTTATTTCTTCAAGTGTAAGTTTCTCATCGTAGATAAGGTTTGGTCTTATAAAATGATTTGTAAATTCAATTATAACATTACTGAACTGCTGGTCCTGCGTAAAGCGATTAATTTCTTCGGCAACATTATCATGTACGGCTTTAAGATCATTAAACTTTGATTTGTGTTCAATAAAATCAACGCGGCCAATTCTTTTAGCAATACTGTCTCTTTTAATTTCATTATAAAGCTGATTAAGAATTTCCTTTTGGTAAGCTTTGCTTATTACTCTTTGGATGTAGCTGAAAGTTTCGGATAGTTTTCGTTCGGCATTTATTTTATTCCCGCTAAGCCTGGTTATTTCATTATACATCTTTAGCGCGGTGGACAGCAAAACATTTTTATTATCGGTTCCGGCAACCTGCAAATCACCTTGGATCATCCTGATGAATGAATCCGAAAATGATTTTAATGAATCTTTTATCTGTTCAGCCAGGTTAGGTTTAGCAACAAAAATAGGATAAACTTTTTCTGCTGCATTTCTTTTTTCCAGATTATAAACATCAGGGTTTTTGTAGATCGGAAAACTTGTAGTAGCAATAAGGTCTTCCTGCAACCAGATTGAACCAACCGTCACTTCCGATTCAAGCGACTCTCCCTGCGGAAACATAAGCACGATAAGAATTACGGTTGTAACAAATATTAATAATTTTATCCGTCTGCTTCTTTTGAATATAGAATCATTGGATGACATTTTATTATACCTTTTTCGCCCTTAACAACATTTCAAGAAATTCAGCAACAGCATCTTCGTTGTTTGTTTTTGATGTTACATAATCCGCCATGTTTTTTATTTCCGGTACGGCATTGTCAACTGCAATTTTCATTGCTCCCGTTTCAAACATAGTCCTGTCATTATACCAGTCGCCCATAACGGCGGTTTCTTTAATTTTCACATTCATATTCTTAATAAGTTTAAGCAAGCCGGTACCTTTTGATGAACCCGACTTACGGACTTCCAGAAAATAAAAACTGTGCTGAGAACCGGATTTAAAATATGAAGTCTCAAGTCCAAACCTGTAAGGAAAATTCAGCCTGTGATCCACATATTTTATAGCATCTTTCTGTTCACTTACAAAGATAATCTCAAAAGTCTCATCAACTAAATTATCATAAGTTTCAACTTCATTGTAAACAGAACCATAGTTGCACAGCAAATCCGGAATTGCCTGGTTATATTCGGAGTAATAAATTGCATCTACATGGCAAAGCGCAACTTTCAATAAAAACTTATCCGCATAATCAATACATTTCTTAACAATCTTAGCAGGAAGAAATGATTGATAAAAAATCTGTTTCTCAGGATAATTCTGAATTAAAGCACCATTTAGTAATACCAGGGGCTCAACCAGGTTAAGTGTTTCGGCATAATTCCAAACAGACGAAGGCACTCTTTTCGTTGCGATTGAAAAGCGGACATCCTTCTTTTTAAGTTCTTTAATTAATTCCAAAGAGCCGGTTCCGATTGCTCCTTCATCATTTAATAGTGTGCCATCAAGATCAAAAACCACAAGCTTAATATTCTTAAGTTTGTCTTTGCTTAACATCCTAAAAGCTATTTTCCTTTTTTAGATTGTTATAAATTATCCACACAGAAACAGCACTTATCGCAAGTGTTGCAAACCCAACAAAATAATCCTGAAAAATAATTCTTCCGGTTGCAAATAAAACAGAATAAACAAGAACTACACCGGCAATCCAGTTTACAAACAATCTTCCATAACCGGAATCCGGTTTAACATCATTAAATTTAGCCGCATATTTTTTCCAGCCAAACCCGCCGGGATGAATTCTTTTATAGAACTCAGCAAGCGTTTTTTCATTTGTTGGTTTGGTAATAAAAGTAACAACCAACCAGACGATTGTGGTTCCTATTACAGTTGGATAAAGTGTAATTGGGGATTCTAAACCAAATGAAACGGCAATAGGATAAATAATAAGCGGAGCAATCATTGCAGAAATTTCCGACCAGGCATTTATCCGCCACCAGAACCATCTTAAT
>CAZIDB010000304.1:0-4727 GCA_964537965.1 uncultured Melioribacter sp.
TCCGGTTGTTTTAATTCCGGCAAAGAATAATCCTTCAAACGAAGCATCTTTTTTAATTAATGCTTCATACATAATGTCTTCATTCATTTTAAATTCCTTTTTCATCAAAACTAATATCTAACTTGAATCATCTCTACCGGAAATTTAACAACCATTTTTTAATTTAAGTTTTGCTTTAATCTTTGTACTCTTTCAACAATAGATTTTTTATGTTCCTCATCGCTCATGTTCGGATCTTTCAGTTCAACATACATTTTACAAGGCAGCTCATTACATTGACCGCAGTTCTTAAAGCTATTTTTAATAACAGCGCATTCATACAAAGAACAAATTTTACCAGGAAAAAAATCTTTAGCCCAAAAGGGAGAACCTTTTACTGCAATGCAACCATCGCAGGTTATTTTAAAATATGAACATTTTGAACAATCAATTCCGCAGGCAGAAATTTCCATAAGTTACTCCATTAAATTAGTATGATTGATTTATTTATCCCGAAAATATTTTCAGGATTCACGTTGTATCAGTTTAATTCTTCCACTCCATATTCCTGTAAACGCCAATTGCAACGCCAACAATTTTAAACCTCGGATACTCTTTTTTTACAAAGATAGGTTTATACTCCGGGTTCTCCGGTCGTAGTTCAATTCCGTTTTTATTTTTATAAAAACGTTTAATGGTAGCGGCATCATCTAAAATTGCAATTACAATTTGCCCGTTGGATGGTTCATTATTCGGATTCACAATAACGATATCACCATTAAAAATAAAAGCATCCTTCAGGCTATCCCCCTTTACTTTAAGAAGGAACGAATCCTTTGGTACTCTTGCTATGGTAGGAAGATTTACAGTATCGATTGCATCCGGATAAATAGTTAATGGATTACCGGCAGCTACTTCTCCTATTACAGGACGAGGAATAAAAAACTTATCTTCAAAGGTAATTTCAATCCCACGGGCAAGCTTAGGATTTTTTTTAATAAATCCTTTTTTCTCAAGCGCCCCAAGATGTTGCTGCACAGTTGCCCTGTTTTTGTAACCAAACTTTTGCGCAACCTCTGCAAGCGTTGGAGGCATGCCTTTTTCAAATTTATGATCTAAAAGAAAATCCAGTATTTTCTTTTGTATATCAGTAATATCTCGTGACATAGATAAACCTTCGGTAATGTTACTTACAATATTGAAAAGGAATAAATGGATGGATCAGTTTAAAAAGAAATTGCCATACATTTGTATGGCAATTTATAAAAGAGGATATTTATTGTCAAGAAAAATTTAAACGAATTTCATTTTAATTGTTCATGATTTTATTCAATGAGTCAATTAATTTTTCTCTTAAGATTGGTTTTGATATAAAATCATTAAACCCGGCAGCAATAAATTTATCTTTATCACCTGGAAGTACATAAGCAGTAACAGCAATAATCTTTGAGGTTTCATAGCCGGGTAATTTTCTTATAATTCTCAATGCATCAAGCCCGTTATATTCTCCCTGCAGGTTAATATCAAGGACAATAAAATCATATTTGAACTGCTGCAGCAAGGGCAGTGCTGCTTCAAAGCTTACTGCAAAATCAATCTTTTTGGCTTCCTTTAACTGAACTTTAAATAATATCTGAGAATCAACCTGATCTTCAACATACAAACAATTTACATTTGTTAAATCAAACTTTTCTTTAGGTTTTACTTCCTTAATTATCTCCGGTTTTATCTCTGCTTTTTCTTCGGGAAGATTTTGTTTAGATGAGATTTCAACTTCAACTAATTCTTCTTTTACAGCAGCTTCACGTTCAACTTCATTTGAGGTTTTCAAATGAGATTCAAATTTAGTTGCGATAGTTTCTTCAGCAACCTCAAATTCCTCAACAGTTCCGTGTGCAGGAGTTTCCTCAACTTCTTCAGGAACAATAATTTCTGCTTCTTTAATTTCCAATTTACCCGGCGTAACCACTACCATTGGAAATACAAATCCGGCTTCCAGGATTTCATTATTTCTTTCGATGTATTTGAATTCACCTGAAAGCATTTCCCGCAGTTTATTGGATAATTTTAATGTAAGTCTTGAAACGCCGAAATCTTTTTTGAAGCTAACACCGGTAAGAATATTTTTAAGATTCTCTGCAAGGTAAGGGCTTACGGATTTACGGCTGTCTTTTACACTGACAATAAAATGTTCATCATTATACTGGTAAGCAGAAAGGAAAATCTTCTTTTCCCGTGTAATATGCATAGCTATTGTAATAAACATTACAAGAAAAGTTTCAAGCTTCTGAACATCGGTTTCAATATTAAGCGAAGAGGAAATTTTACCGTAGGAAAATTCTATATTCCTTGTTTTGGCAATCTTCTGAGTTCTTTTCTGTAAGGATTCAACAATATCCGTAAAAAGGAATTTCTTAGTTGTAAACTCTATTTTATTCTGTTCAAGATGAGAATACTCAAGTAAAGAGTTCATTGTTTGCAGCAATACTTCCCTGTTCTGCTCAATAATTTCTATGGATTCTTTTTGTTCTAATGTCGGTTTCTCAATGTTCTCCACAATTTCCTGAACAAATCCAAGAATAACATTCATAGGAGTTAAAACTTCATGAAATACATTAGATAAGAATTCAATATCGATTCCCTTCTCTGGTGTAACCTTCTTACTTACCGTAACATCAGCCGCTTCAGATGATTTCAATTGCATTGGTGTAATTTCGGGCGAAGCAATTAAACTATATGCTACTATCTGTTTTGCAAGATCGAAGATTGGAGTCGCTAATATCGTCATAGCAGTTAACTCTCCATTTTTCTTTTTAAGAGAAGCGCTTAGTTTTATTGTAGAAGAAATCTCAGCATTAAATAAATTATTAAGTATAAGTGATCTGTTGTCCTCGGAAACCAAGGTAATAAATGGTCTGCAATCCAGTTCAACATAAGTGTAACCAAGGATATCCAGAGAAACTTTATTGGCAAAAACAACAAAGCCGTCACTATCAACAGTAAATAACAAATCATTTGAGTTATCATACGAAGCTTTGTATAGCTGGATTTCTTTTTGAATTTTTATATTCTCTGTTATATCGCGAATGATGTTAAAGTGAGCATTCTTATCCCTGAACAGGAAATTAGATTTACTTATTTCAACAAATACAATAGAACCGTCTTTCTTTTTCTGACGCCATGGACCGGTAAATTTCATTTCCCCCATTTCCGATTCAGATGTATTCAGTAATGTCTGAATATCTTCAGGCGCATAAAGATCGGTTAAATCCATCTGCATAAATTCATCCTTTGTATAACCGTACAAATTTAATGCGGCCCGGTTTACTTCAAGGAATCTTAAATTTTCAATATCGTAAACAAACATCGGTTCGGGGCTGTTTTGAATTATTACTTCGTACATTTTTCCTCTGCTGGCTGTAAATATTTTATTCAGAATATCATTATCATCTTCGATGATGGTAATCATTAATCCTTTTAATTCTGTACCTTCATTATAAATTTTTCTAAACTGAAAATCAAAGAATGTATTACTAAAATTATTCGTCGGGATATTAATTTTTTTTACTGATTCCGCAAGTTCCTCAGAATAAAGGAATTTATTCAGTTCAAAAGACAACTCTGAATACGCATTAAATACAATTTTACCGCTTGTATCATATTTCATAAGCGGTAATTTATTTTTGAAAGATGAATTAACAAATATCAGCTTATTGTTCACATCAATAACAAGAACAGGAATTTCCAGGTTCTTAACTAAATTTTTACCGAAGAATTCACTTTCAATCTGTTCCTTCTGTATATTTTGGGAAATACCAACAAGGGCAAGCACTTCATTATCAAGATCGCAGATTGGTATTTCAATTATCCTAAGGTTTTTATCTTCCGGGGTATAAAGAAAAGGAATACCTTCCTGCACAATTACGTTAGAAGTATTTCTAACATAATTGCCCATTGATTTTGAAAAGTCTGAAAGATAAGGCGGTAAAAATTCATATTCATATCTTCCTTCTACCTGGTTTGCAGGTAAGCCAAGGAACTGTGCAAACGAATTATTTACAATAACATATTTTCGCTGCGGATCTTTTATCCAGAACAGATCATCAAGTTTGTTTATTTCTTTTTTAAAGTTGTTCTTACTTATTAGAGTAAATGGGAAATCAGATTTTAGCTGTTCGAAGATTTTTATGTGGATAGGATCTTTTAATAATTCATTAAGATCCAGCCTGGATGATGTGAATTTTATTTTCTTGCCTGCGGGTTCAATTGCGCTCAGTTCAGTTACTTTTGCAATTACAATTTCATCCGATTCTATATTATAATAAGTGAAATTTAATTTTATATCGGCTTTATTTTCTTTCTGCTCAATAACTAAGACTTCAGTAACTGCTGTCCTTTGTGTAATTGCTGTATAGAATAATTCAGATACTTTTTTTTTACTCTCTTCCGGAAAATAGTTGAAAAATAATTCTTCTTGTCTTTCAAAAAACCTTGATACTTTAGCTGCCTGATTGCTGAATATAATGCTCCCCTTATTATCAAGAATAAATGATAACTCTCTAAAGCTGTCTAATACTTTTAAGAAACCAGAATTATTAATCATACTTTCCAGTAGTCTTTTTTCAAATGTTATTCGTGAACCAGCACATTAATATTTTATTTTCGGGAAGGAATGGTGATAATTAATTCATCAGACCAATCGGACTCTTCACCTGATACGCTTTTTACTTTTATCCTGTAATAGTATT
>CAZIDB010000305.1:0-4723 GCA_964537965.1 uncultured Melioribacter sp.
TGGAATATTTTATCTATTCCAATCTCATTAAACGATATGACACTTGCAACTATATTTCCGGATGCAATCTCAAATGCATACGGTTATAATAATGGGTACGTTACTGCAACGTCATTTGAATTTGGTAAGGGATACTGGTTGAAATATCCTAATCCCGATACTCTTACTTTATGCGGCTATGATATCTCAGGCAGCATTTCACTTACTGAAGGATGGAATATAATTGGAGTATTTGATGTTAATCTTCCTGTAAATGAAATTTATACTAATCCAACCGGCATATTAGCATCATCTTTCTATGGTTATAACAACGGTTATGTAATTGCAAATACTCTGGAACCTGGAAAGGGATATTGGATAAAGACAAATCAGGCAGGTTCGATGAATATACCTTCACTAACTAAAACAAAAAATCCAGTTGCTGTAAAAAATGAAATTAATAAGGAATGGCCAAAGATTGAATTGACAGATGCCAATGGTAATGGAGGTATCTTATATCTCTCCAACAATTCTGCTAATCTGGATAAGTATGAACTGCCGCCATTGCCGCCAAAAGGAATTTTTGATTTCAGGTTTTCAAGTGACAAGTTAGTGGAAATATTAAATTCAGAATCCAAAGAAATAAAAATTTCATCTGCAGAATATCCGGTAAAATTGAAAATAGTCGGGACAGACATAAAAATATCAGATTTACTTGGTGGTAAAGTTATCAATGTTTTGCTAAAGGACGGTGAAACAATAACAATAAATAATAGTGCGATTGAAATATTAAGAATAGAAGGGAAGTCTGTCCCGACTGAATTTGCACTGTATCAGAATTATCCGAATCCATTTAATCCTGTAACAAAAATAAAATACGCAATTCCGGTTGACAGTAAAGTAAGAATAGCAGTCTATAATTTATTAGGTGAGGAAGTAAAGGAAATAGTAAATCAAAATGTAAGTGCAGGATATAATGAGATTGAATTTAATGCAAGCGATCTGTCATCGGGGATTTATTTATACAGGATTGAAGCAAACGCAATAGCAGGTAAAGATCATTTTATTTCCGTAAAAAAAATGTTGGTTATTAAATAATAAAATTCCAAAATCGGTTTAACCGTTTGAGGTGAATATGCATATTTTATGTCCCTGTCATAAAGTTAATTCAACATTATCTTTGCTAAAAAGATTGAAGAATTTAGCGCTTAATATTTTTATTCCCTTAATTGGTAAAAACTATCGTCAATATTTTGAGGAGTTAAATAAGAGAGTATCCCTACTATTTTGGAGATGCTTAATGAATAACAGCAAATATACCTTCATTATTTTTATATTTCTTTTTTTAACTTCAGCAATAATTCCGCAAAATGACAACTGGACACTTCAAAGCCCTCCTCTGACAAGTCAGAACCTGACTTGCATTGAAGTAATAGATGACAATATTATGCTTGCTTTTAGTGATAATGGCTCTATTATCAAAACAACAAATGGAGGCACTACTTGGGCATTTACTTCTAATACGGTGGGTAATGGTATTTCTGGTGCTTGTTTTATTGATCAATATAATGGCTGGGTAGTAGGCAGTTCCGGATCAATATACAAAACAACTGACGGCGGAAACACTTGGACAGGACAAACCAGCGGGACCACAAAAAGTTTATATGCTGTTGATTTTGTTAATTCAAACATTGGTTGGGCAGTCGGATTTGGAAGAACGATACTTAAAACAACCGATAGCGGTACTACCTGGACAGCTCAATTTACTCCCGAATCAATAACTTTCCTGGAAGCTGTGGATTTTATTAATGAAAATACCGGATATGCCGTTGGTTGGGGTCCAAGTGCTCAAATGTTTAAGACAACCGACGGCGGCAATTCATGGAATGAAATCAGTTTTTCCGGAACTTGGTTAAAAAAAGTTTATTTCACTGATGAATTACACGGTTGGGCTGTTGGTTGCCAAAGTAATTATATAAGTGTTACAAGTGATCCTTTTACGGGTTTATCTATTACTGTTAACTCTCCAAAATTACTAGTATGGAAAACTACCGACGGTGGAACCACTTGGGATGATTTTTATTGGAATGTAAGTGGTTATTTAAGGGGAGTAAATTTTATAGACAA
This sequence comes from uncultured Melioribacter sp., assembly GCA_964537965.1. Taxonomy (GTDB): domain Bacteria; phylum Bacteroidota; class Ignavibacteria; order Ignavibacteriales; family SURF-24; genus SURF-24. The sequence goes on from CAZIDB010000305.1 coordinate 2,107, forward strand.
TTCAAACGGAATGTTTGTTGGGGATAATGGAACTATAATAACTACTAACGATGGTGCAAATACATTCAATTTTGTAAATTCATCCTCCATTTCGTCAGTGCAGTTGAATGATATAGAGTATTTTAATTCTACAAGCGGATGCATAGTCGGAAATTTTGGCTACATATATAAAACTACCGATTCCGGAATTAGTTGGTTAACTCAAAATGGGAATGGAACAACTAAGAACATAAATTCCTGCTTCTTTTTTAATGCTGACTTAGGTTTTGCGGCTTGCGATAATGGTGCAGTTTTAAAAACGACAAATGGCGGATTAATCTGGTTATCACAAACTGCCGGAGGAACTTCATATGATGATTGGTATTCCATTTTCTTTACTGATGAACAACATGGCTTTGTAGCTGGTGCAACCGGGAAATATAGGTATACTACAAATGGGGGCGCTGTCTGGAGAGATAAATATATTTCAAATAGTTGGACTATAAATGGATTGTGGTTTCCAAGTGCTTCGAAAGGATTCGCAGTTGGAGAATATGGAACCATTTTGAAAACAACAGACAGCGGAAATAACTGGAATAAAATTTCCGGGATACCACAGAAGACATTAAACTCAATTCATTTTATAAACGAGAATGAAGGATGGATTAGCGGTACCGGAACGATACTAAAAACTAGTGATGGGGGTGAAACTTGGACTGAGATACCATTGACAAATTATCAATATACATTCTTTTGTTCAATTTTCTTTATTGATTCTAATAACGGATGGATGTGTGCAAACGATGGACTACTGTTTAAGAGTACAGACGGTGGTCAATCTTGGACTGAATATTATAGCGGAACACAAGAAGACTTAAACAATATCTACTTTGTCAATTCAAATGTAGGATGGGTTACAGGTACTAATGGTATTATTCTCAAGACAATCAATGGCGGTGTGAATTGGGGTGAATTAAAAACAGATATTGAATATCCGGTTAGTCAATATTCATACTACTGGGGCGGATTTAATACTGTAAAATTTGTTGATGAAAATACCGGCTGGTTAATGGGATCTAACGGATATATAATAAAATCAACTAACGGAGGAGGAAACGCATATTACTGGCCTAACCTTCTTTCACCGTCCAATGAATCAACAGATAATCCTTTAACACCCACTTTAACTTGGGAAGAAATTTCCGGGGCTTCTTCGTATGAACTTCAATATTCTAATTTTTCCTATTTTAGCTATGCCACAACTATTGATGGATTAACACAGCCATCATACCTAATGAATACTTTAGATAATAATAAAACATATTACTGGAAAGTAAGGACTAATTACGGATCAGAAAAAAGTTTATGGTCCCAAGTATATAGTTTCAAAACATTACCGCAACACATTAATGCACCCGCTACGCCCGAAATATATTATCCGGATTTTGATGAAGATCTCTGTACGGTAACAATTAATTTTAGCTGGTCTAAAGTTTCCCAAGCTACTGATTATCATTTACAGATCGCGACTGATTGGGAATTTAATTCTATCATTCGTGATATTTACAATATTCCTACTTCGCCTTGGATTGAAGGGACTGAAGTATCAAACCTGGACTACAATACAACATATTATTTTCGTCTTAGAGCACATAACTCATATGGCTATTCTGCATTTACAAATCTTAGAAAATTTAATACGGAAACAAGAGATTGGCACGCATACAAACATAATGAATGGAATGATTTAAATGGTATGTATTTCTTAAATGAAAACGTGGGATTCGTGCTTGATTCTTACAGAATACAAAAAATAACTTACGGAGGAATTTACTGGACAGAAATTTATCCACATCCTTCTGGAATTTACGATCAACTTAAAGACATAACATTCATTGATAATCTCAGTGGATGGACTGTCGGTGTAGGCGGGAGAATTTATAAGACAACTGATGGTGGTACAAACTGGGGACCTCAGGTCAGCGGTATAAGTAATACAATTACCTCAGTAAATTTTATAAACTCATTAGAAGGATGGTGTCTTTCAAATCATAAATTACTGAAAACCACAGATGGCGGTACTATATGGCAGATAATTAATATTCCTGGAACCTTGTCTATTAACTCAATAAATTTTCTAGATAACCTGCATGGTTGGGCTTTTGGATATAAAATGATTTACAAAACATCTGATGGTGGATTAAATTGGTCAAGTATAGAACTCGAAGGGACATTTGTTAAATCATTTTTTATTTCTTCTGCAACAGCTTGGGCAGTTGGTGAAAATGGCTACCTGGTCAAAACGACTAACGGAGGCAACAGTTGGTTTTATCAACAAAGCGGTGTAAATAATAATTTGTACGATGTCTATTTTTTTAATGAACAAATAGGTATTGCAGTTGGCTCAAAAGGAACTATAGTCAAGACTACTGATGGAGGTTCAACGTGGATAAAAGCTGAGAGTGGTGCCTCTGAAAATAGAATATTTTGTTCGATTAAATTTATTTCGGATCGTATTGGATGGATATTAGGATCACGGGTTTTACTTAAAACAAATAATGGTGGCGGACTTACTCCAACCGGTCCAGGCATTCCTGTTTTAGCTTCACCGCCGAATAATGCAGTTAATATGCCACTT
>CAZIDB010000306.1:0-4702 GCA_964537965.1 uncultured Melioribacter sp.
ATTTACAATTAATTCCACAGCTACAATTGAATTGCTTACACCGAACGGCGGAGAAGAATTGCAGGTTGCAGGCGCAAAGTTAATTCAATGGAAATCTAATAACATTGAGAAGATTAAAATTGAGTTTTGTACAAACAGCCAATCTGCTGCTCCAACATGGTTAACCATCCTTGATTCAATTTCTGCTCCCGATAGTTGCTACAGGTGGTTAATTCCGGATAATGTTTCTTCAGATTGTAAAATAAGGGTAAGCGATTTAGCTAACCTTGCTACTGTATTCGACACAAGTGATGCAGCATTTATAATTCATAATCATCCTGTAAATGTAATTGTGAATGACACCGTTGATGCTCACCTTGATATTATTGGAAAAATATTCGGATTTTTCTATTGGTGGGATGATTCAACTCGTTATTGGCACTTCGAGCTTCCCTTTACTGAAGTTAATGATGAATTAATCTGGGCTCATGATACTTTGATTGTGAATGGTACCGTTACAATTAACGTTGGCTGGCTTACTTCAATTAAATATTTTGAGATGACTTTAACCTATAATCCTGATGTATTAACTCCGGTTGCATTAATTCCTGTGTATGAAGAAATGAGAAGACTGGATTATTCATATGAGGATGGTGTAATACATATTATCTGGAGTACGGGTGAACCGATTGATATTCATGGAAAAATATTTGATCTGAGATTCAGGTATAAAAATTTTGAAGATCCGGAACAATGGGTTGATACTGATGATGCCGATGAATTTACAGATGAAAATCCGTCATTGCCCGATTTTCAGGTTGATCCGAGAAACTTTAGTGATCTGAAAATTGAACAAATAGTAGCTAAGGACGCTTTCAATCATTTACCTGATGTAAGCGACTGGAATAACGGAAGCCTCGCTATTTCGGATTTACCAGCATTAAAACTGCTCGCCCCAAAAAGAGGAGATACACTTGAATTTAATGATGCTACGAGCAGTATCCTCTGGCAAAGCAGACGCGTTGGAAATGTAGCTATAAGTTACTCAACAAATAATGGTAGTGACTGGACGTCTATTGTAAATCCTACGCCGGTATCACCAGGTACATGGACGTGGAATCTACCGGATGTTAATTCAGATGATTGTAAATTAAGAATTAATGTTCCGGATAGCAGTTCGGTTGGAGACACAACAAAAACTTTCACAATTACAAATGCTAAATCGGTCGATCTTACATCTCCTAATGGTGATGAAATATTGAAAACCGGTACCAAGAAATATATTACCTGGCGCAGCAGGAATATTGAAAGAATTAAACTTGAGTATTCAATTACTGATACTACCGGGTGGGTATTAATAGCTGACAGCATTAATGCTAAAGATTATCAGTATGAGTGGCTGATCCCGGCTGAGAATTCTGCAACATGCCGGGTTAGAATACGTAACGTTGCTGATAGTACATACCAGGATTCAAGTCTTGCTGTATTTACAATAAACAGTTCAAAGACAAAAATATCAATTTCCTGTGTAGTAATACCCAGCGGTAGCGATGTTGAGATTCCTGTAAGCTCAGACAAGGTGAACGGAGCTACTTATTTTCTCCTTTCAATTAAGTATGATACAAGTGTAATGGAATTGGATACAATATTAAGAAGTTCTGCCATTATCGATGGTTTGTTCAACTACGTTGTGGATAGCGGCGTTCTTAGAATAATGTGGTTCAACTTTTCTCCTGTTGATTTCTCCGGCAACTTATTTACAATGTACTTTAAAAATTATAACGGTTCGGTCTCGGCAGTTGAGTTTGATAATCCAAATGAAGTTAAAGATGCATTCGAAGAACTTATGGATATTGAATTTGTAAACGGAGGAGTTGGAGTTACAGATGTTGAGGAGGAGAATATTCCGGTTAAATATGATTTATTACAAAACTATCCGAATCCGTTTAACCCGGTTACAACAATCAGGTATGAAATTCCAAAAGAATCCCGTGTAGAAATTACAATATTCAATATACTTGGACAAAGAATAACAACACTTGTTGATGAAATGCAGAGGCCGGGTTTTTATGATGCTAAATGGAACGCGAATAATTGTTCGAGCGGTATATACTTTTACTCAATAGTTACAGATGAATTTTGTAAAACAAAAAAGATGATACTGTTGAAGTAGGACCTCATTGTTGAGTTATTTCAACAGAATTTTTATGGAGCAGAAATGAAAAGGGTTTTACAGAAAAAAAAGATTGCAACAGGATGCTGCCTGTTCCTTTTCCTGTTAGCATCATTCAATCAATTACTTTCGCAGGAAATGAATGCACCGGGCATTCCGCACGTAATTGTCTTCCAGGGAATAGTTACTGAAAAAGACGGGAAGTCAGTTCCAAATGGTAATTATGATGTAAGCTTTTCTCTTTATGATGTTAAAGAAGGCGGTAACCCGTTATGGTCTGAAGTTCATCCTGAATTAAAAATAGAAAATGGAATTATAAATGTTCTCCTTGGTAAAAGAAGTATTGATAACCCGCTTACAGTTACATTCGACAGGAAATTTTACCTTGATATAAAAATAAATAATGATATTAATATCCGGCAGAGGATAGAACTTGGTGGCACTGCTTACAGTTTAGGTTCTGAATATGCGGAGGAAGTAGACGACTTTTCAATCACTACGGAAAAACTGGCTGATGAATCTGTAACCGATGAGAAAATTGAAAGCGTTAGCAGCAGCGTTTTTGATGATATCAGTCCTGATCCTTATTCTGTTTATTGGACAATCCTTGGCAATATTATCTGGGGACCTGAAAGAAATTATATCGGAACATATGCCGCCCAGGATTTCGTTATTAAAACCTTCAGCATTGAAAGAATGAGATTTACTTTTTATGGCAGGGTAACTATCGGAACTCCAAAGGATACAGTTCTGTTTATCGTAATCGGAAAAACAAAAACACAGAATACATTTATTAAGGGAGATCTTGGAGTAGGTGTACCTCCTGGCGGTGCAAAAGTTCATGTGAATTCACCGGGCGTTGTTCCGTTTGATATGATTCCTTTCAGAGTTGATGTAAACGATGATTCAGTATTCTATGTAAATAAAAACGGAAGAGTTGAAATTATAGGTAATCCCGGTAGTTCATCGGAGAGCAGCCGCGATGCTTATCCGCTCTTTATTAATAGTGAAGAACAGGGAATTGGAATTAAGGTAGAAGGTCATTCTTTGCTTGGCAGAGCAGATAACGATAATAACTTTGTTGCATTCTGGAATAATAAAGGTATGCAGGGCAGGATTGAAGGTGAGAGCTATCTTAACTGGCTGGCTGATCCGCAGAATATTATGAAGGATTTATACATTGCCGCTACTGTAGCTGCTGATATTGCTGCAATGGCGAACGCAGCTTTGGAAGCAGCTTCGTTAATTGCCTTTTCTGCCGAAGCGGCGTTTAATGCAGTTGAAATTGCACTTGAGCTTGCTGAAATGGGAGTTACCTATGAATCAGGAAGCGGCGATTATGCAGAGTGGCTTGAAAAAATAAATAATCAGGAAACATTTCAACCGGGTGATATTGTTGGTGTTTTTAATGGTAAAATAACTAAGAACACTTCTAATGCAGATCAGCTTTCCTGTATATCATTTAAACCTATTGTGCTTGGAAATAAACAACCTGAAGTGAATAAATATCTTTTTGAAAAAGTTGCGTTCCTTGGCCAGGTACCGGTTAAAGTTATTGGTAAGGTAAAACGCGGTGATTATATAATTCCTTCGGGATTAAACAATGGGATAGGCGTTGCTGTTGCCCCGGAATTAATGACTATTGAAGAATTTATGAATGTTGTTGGCAGAGCATGGGGCGAATCCGACAATGAAAATATTAAATATGTGAATACTGCAATCGGATTTGACAATGCAGAAATTATTAAGCTCATTCAGCTTGAAAATAAAAAACAGGAAAATCTGGATGCTGAAATTAATCAGGCAGAAATGAAAATACTGAAAGCAAAACAGAAATTATCAGAAATGAATTCTGAAATTGAAAAGGTGTCTGGTCAATTGAATAAACCGGACAATGAAATAACTAAAACATCTTCAGGTCTGTAAAATGTATTTCATCTTTTAAATGAGAAGTAAATATGAAAAAAGTAAATATGAAATACCTCAATAAACTTTTTATCGTTTTGTTGCTGATGTCTGTGCATTTAAATGCACAAGCGACTAAGCAAAATGATTATATGCTGACAAAAGAAAAAATTGCTGAGCTAAAGATAAAATCTGAAACTCAATGGAAAATAACATTTAAAGACGGCTCGGAGTATAAGAACAAGATATCATACAAGGAATACAGCAGGGACGGGCTTCTTATCAATTCTGTTACTTATGGTGAAAATGATTCCGTGTTAAGTGAGAATAAACTTTATTATGATGCTGAAAGCAGGTTGAGAGAAACTCATTCCTACAGGAAAGGAAAAACAGGAAAACTTAGAAATATATATTCCTATAATGCCGGTAATAAATTAACGAAATCAGAGACGTATGATGAGGCAAACAAACTTATTGTTACGATGACTCATTCATTTAACTCTATGGAGAAGTTAGATAAACTTGAAACGGTTGCTGCTGATAATAAAGTGCATCTCGTATTCAGGTATCTGTACAACGATAAAAATAATTTAGCTGAACTGCAGACCGAGGATTTTAACAACAAAATTAAATCAATCAACAAAA
>CAZIDB010000307.1:0-4683 GCA_964537965.1 uncultured Melioribacter sp.
ATATGAAAGATGAGTTTCTTTTCGTTTGACAATGACATCTTTACTTTTGTCGGTCATTCTGAACGAAGTGAAGAATCCAGAGGGTAGTGGTTAAAAAACTTTCTGGATTCTTCAAGTCGTTCAGAATGACTGTGTAAACAGATGTCATCTTCATTATAATAAAGCACTTGCTTTATCTTGGGATTCGCAATAATATAATATAATAAGTCATTTAACGAATAACTACAAATAGGGAATTTGAGTTATTGCATTAAACACCGAAAATTATATTGCTTGTTACAATTTTAATAAAGGAATTCTGGACGACTTTTTTGCAGGCAACTGGCCGGTGAATGTTCAGATTGATCCACAGCTAAACAGGTTGTTTGCATACTCACATTTTGAATCTGCTTTTTATGTTTTTAATCTACCGGATTTAAAAAGTCCTCAGAAAATAAGATTAACTGATATTCCTGAAGCAAGAACAGATCAGCTTGATGATATGGTTATTGATACTGTTGCTAAACAGTTATATGTAGTTATTCCTGAAAGAGGTGTTATTGGAATTCTGAACACAGAAACGCTTGAACTGTTACCGACATTAGCAATTCCGGGTTTTGTTGCCAATGACAATTACGGTGGTCCTCACTCAATACAATTGGCATATTCACAAAGTCCGAATAGATTATATTGCATGGATATAATTACCTGTAAACTATATGAGTTTGACCGCGATAATAATTTTGCATTCATAAAGACAGTCGATCTTCTGAGTAAGGTGAACAAAACCAAACTGACTTCAAACTGGCATAGCGTTAATTTTATCCCTGAGTTAGGTTTGCTTGCCCTTGCAAATAGTCTTTATGATCCGGCAGTTGCAGATATTACAAAGACTATTGCAGCAGTAGATGTTTACATTGCTACTTCATCAGATAAGAGTAAATTATATTTTGGGAAATGTGAAGCGGATAAGACTGTTAAGGTATTTGAATTTAATCCTTCACCGTTTGGAATTTTAAGAGAAAAAATTTTATATAAAGATGGTTTCTATGAACCAACATTTCTTTACATACCGGGAAAAGAATGGCTCGTTCTTGGAGATTTGATATCCACGAATATCAGAATATATAATTTGTTTGCCGATGCTCCTGTTAATGTTGAAAATGATTTGAATACACAACCGGCAGATTTTGTTTTATTTCAGAATTATCCTAATCCATTTAATCCTGTAACAAAAATAAAATATATAATTCCAGTCCTCACCTCGTTCCTCTCGCCAGGGGAGAGGATGTCCGAAGGACAAGTGAGAGTAATGCTAAAGGTGTATGATATACTTGGTAATGAAGTTTCTACTCTTGTTAATGAAGAACAATCTGCCGGTGAATACGAAGTTGAATTTTCTGCTGAAGGCGAATCTGCCTCTGGCGGTGATGGTAGTAAACTTGCAAGCGGAATATATTTTTACACCCTTAAGGTTGGCAACCAAAGGTTGTGCAAAAAAATGTGCTTAATTAAATAATGAAAATAAATTTGTGAATTTTAATTTCAAGTTTTTAATTGATTGACTATAATTTTAATTAGGATTAAATTACTGCCAGAAATTAGACATTATCCTAGCTTAAATATAGGAGGTTTATTTCTACTAAACTCCACATCCTAATTCAGACGAATCTCCTATTTTTAAAATCGTTTCCCGGATTCTAATATTCCGTTGATTTACTGTTTACTACTGATACTCAATTGCCCCGAAGTTACGTGTGAAATTCCTGATAGGAGCAGATTAAATTAGATCCAAGTAGTCTGATTTCTGTCCGTTATTTACATCATTAAAAAATATAGGTGTCATTATGAAAACAAATGTACATCTCCTCATTTATACTTTTCTTTTTAGTATCATCTCAATTACAACTTTAGCACAGCAGTATGCATGGGAAGAAAAAGTAAGCGGTACTAACTCATCTTTAGAAGAAATAAAATTTATTAATAGTACAACCGGGTGGATAGTTAAAGGATCACTTTGGGAACAACTATCAAGTGGAATTACAAGTGATATAAATAAAATTTTTTCAATTGATGAAAACAATTTATTCGCTGCAGCAGATTTGGGAAAAATATTGAAAACAACTGATGGCGGAAAAAACTGGGTAATACTATCTGTTACCGGTAATAATTCAATTGTTGATATTCAATTTTTTGATTTATTAAATGGTGCTGCCATAAGCGATGATGGTTATTTTTTCAAAACTACTGACGGCGGAAATAACTGGACTAACCAATTTATTAGTGACCCAAGTTTTGATTATCTGACCTCACTCTGTTTCGTAGACAATAATAATGGGTGGATTGCCAGTGATTTTAATTTATACCATACAACTGATGGAGGTACAAACTGGACAGCTACAAGCCCGGGATTTTCTTTAACATCAGTTTTCTTTACTGATGTAAACCACGGAACATTTGTTGAAACTGATGGTGACATTTACAGAACAACAAATGCCGGAGCCTCATGGCAATCTCAGAAAAAAAATACACCTCTTAACTCAGTTTATTTTACTGATCTTAACAATGGATGGATTTGTGGCTGGGGTGGAAAAATTTTTAAAACAACTGATGGCGGGGAAACCTGGATAGAAAAGCAAACCGGTACATTTTCTACTCTTTATGGTATTTCATTTAGTGACAATAATACCGGTTATGCTATTGGTACAAGTGGCAGCATTTTATATACTTCAAATGGTGGAGTAGATTGGGTATTACAAAGCAGTGGCATAACAGACGCGTTATTCGGTGTTGTTTGCATTAATAATCAGGTTAGCTTTGCAGTTGGCTCTGGTGGAATGATTCTAAAAACAACTACAGGATTTATTTCAAAGACTACTGACAGCGGTAACAATTGGAGTAATCTGGAAAACCCCACAAAGCAAAATATGTATTCTATCTCCTTTGTTGATCTAAATAATGGCTGGGCTGTTGGCTCCAGTGGTACAATACTTAAATCATCAGATGGAGGAAGCTCCTGGTCAAATCAAACAAGTGGATTAACATCTAATTTATCTTCTGTTGTATTCAAGGATTTAAATAACGGCTGGGCTGTAGGTGCAAGTGGGAAAATAATTCATACTACCGATGGAGGAGTTAATTGGGCTACTCAAACGAGTGGTACAACTGACGAACTCTGTTCGGTTGACTTTATTAATTTAACCAAAGGGTGGATTGCAGGAGCTTATGGTACAGTTCTATCTACCACAGATGGTGGAAGTACCTGGAACGCGAAATATTTAACAAATAAAAAATTATTATGTATGAAATTTATAAATGAAAATGTCGGCTGGATATGTGGCGCTGAGGGAAATGTTTTTATGACAACAGACTGTGGAATCAATTGGGTTAATCAACCGACAAACATTACCAAAGATCTGTATTCGATCTATTTTGTTGATGAATATACAGGCTGGGCTGTTGGAAGTGACGGTAAAATTTTAAAAACTAGAAATGGAGGTAATATTTGGGTAGAACAAAACAGTGGTGTTACCCAGAAACTCAATTCAAATTATGCTATTAATGAAACAACTTGTCTGGCGGTTGGAGAAAACGGAAAATTATTAAAGACTACTTCATTAACTGATTACTCATCACCCTCATTAAGTGTTTCTCAACCAAATGTATATCAAACTTTTACTTTGCAGGATTTACCTGTTACTGTTTCCGGAGAAGCTTCAGATGATAATGGTGTTACCGTAAAAGTGAATAATGACTATGTTACTGTGAATTCACCATTTCAACATAATCTTTATTTACCTGCCGGTACACAAAACATTAAAGTACAGGCAGCAGATGCAGCTGGAAATGTAACTTCCAGGGAATTTCCTGTTCAGATAAATATAAACTTACCGGTTGGAACTATTCCTTATTATCTGGTTGGATCAGGAGACAATCGACAATTATCTCTTACTCCTTCTGATCCTTCTGAATCTTATAGTTATGAAACAGCTGGAGGGTCCATATCTTTAGAATTTCCTGCTACATTAACAGGTTATCTCAACGGAACAAATTACCAATATAATGTCCGGCTCGCATCGCCTGGTTATAGTGTAACCTTTATGCTAAGCTGGTTTGTTGAAAGAAATTCAATCAGGACTTTGTTGGCAAGAACTTTTATTCCTGTCACCTCAAGTACTTATAATTATTTCTCTGGGACTATAGTTGCTCCTTTAGCAATTGCACTTCCGAATGAGAAAATAATATTTCAGGTTGCCGCAGGTAAGCCTGGTGGTGTAAGATGGGGAAATGGTTCAGGAGGTAGTGCGGTTTGGATGCCCGGTGGACAAGATATACCTCCTGCTCCTCCATTGCTCGCTTTACCTCCGGACAATGCAGTTGGCATTTCGAGAGATACATTGACTCTTACCTGGTTCAGTTCTCCATCTGCAACAAGTTACAACATTGAACTTGCGTTTGATAGTTTGTTTATAGCAGCTTCAGGCATGAATAATGTTGAAGACACAACATGTTCTTTTGTTGGTGCAAGCTATAATACAGAATACTGGTGGCGGGTAAAAGCTAATAGCGCTTCCGGGCAAAGCGGCTGGTCGGATGTCTGGTCATTTACTACAGAAGATTTCTGTAAATCAATGGTCCTTCTGGGTGGATGGAATATTTTATCTATTCCAATCTCATTAAACGATATGACACTTGCAACTATAT
>CAZIDB010000308.1:0-4640 GCA_964537965.1 uncultured Melioribacter sp.
GAAATTGATAAATCAGCATCAAAGAGAATTTAAAGAGCAGGTAGAAAAGGGAAAAAAAGATTTGGGTCATCGCCCTGAATGGCTAAAAGTGCGTCTGCCTTCCGGTAACAATTATAAAGATGTTCTTTCCTTGATGAGAAAGTCTAAGCTTCATACTGTTTGCGAAGAAGCTAAATGCCCGAATATGGGTGAATGCTGGAATAACAGAACCGCTACATTTATGATTCTTGGTGATACCTGTACACGTAGCTGCGGGTTCTGTAATATTAAAGTAGGAATGCCAAACGAACTTGATCTTGATGAACCAAGACGAGTAAGTGAAGCAGTAGAAGAATTGAATCTCAAACATGTAGTTATAACTTCCGTTAATCGTGATGAACTTAAAGATGGTGGCGCATCAATATTTTCTGAAACTGTTAGAATGATAAGAAACAAAAAGCCAGGATGCACAATTGAAATTCTTATTCCTGATTTTAAAGGTTCTGAAGAAGCATTTGAAATAATAATGAAGAATCCTCCGGACATTCTGAATCATAACCTTGAGACGGTACCAAGATTATATCATGCAGTAAGACCTCAGGCCAAATATGAAAGAAGTCTGGAGTTGATAAGATGGTTCAGGGAAAAAGGATTAAAAACCAAAAGCGGAATTATGGTAGGTATAGGTGAACAACCTGAAGAAGTTGTAGAACTTATGAAAGATTTGCGTGAACACGGATGTGATATATTAACGATTGGACAATATCTTCAACCGACAAAAATTCATTTACCGGTTGACAGGTATGTTACTTTGGAAGAATTCGGAATGTACAAGACAAAAGGATTGGAAATGGGATTCAAAGCTGTTGAATCAAGTCCTTTGGTCAGAAGCTCTTATCATGCACATAAACATGCTGAATTATAGACCCTTTATTTTCAATTAAGAAAAATGTAATTTAGCATCAAAAGAGAAGAAAGGTAAATGTCATTATTTAATTTTATAAATGTAATCGTCCTTAATATTCTATTCATTTTAATTGGAAATTTAAACCAATGTGAAGGTTACTAACACAATTAGTAACCTTTTTTGTTTTACTAAATCATAGGTGAAAAATGGCAAAAGTAAAAGGTGATATCTGGATTGATATTGAGAAATGCAAAGGCTGCGAACTGTGCGCCGCTGCATGTCCACAAGACTCCCTCGAACTATCCAGGAAAATCAACTCAAAAGGTTATCACTTTATTGTTAAGGTGGAGGATAACTGCACCGGCTGTACAAACTGTGCTTTGGTTTGCCCCGAAGGTATAATTAAAGTTTACCGAAAAACTTTAGATAAAAAAGACCCCGTGGCAACCATAACTAATGTAACTAAAGACATAACAGTAACGGTGACAACATGAAAAAAGAACTAAGATTAATGAAAGGTAATGAGGCTATGGCAGAAGCTGCAATACGCAGCGGTTGCGATGCTTATTTCGGTTATCCAATAACTCCACAATCAGAAGTTCTTGAATATTTAAGTCAGGAAGCTACTAAAAGAACAGGAATGGTTATACTTCAGGCTGAAAGTGAAGTTGCTGCAATAAATATGATTTACGGAGCTGCAGGGTGCGGTAAACTTGCTATGACTTCCTCTTCAAGCCCTGGTATAAGTTTAATGCAGGAAGGGATTTCTTATATTGCCTGCGCTGAACTTCCTTGTTTGCTGGTTAACGTTGTTAGAGGCGGCCCGGGTTTGGGTACCATTCAACCTTCACAGGGAGATTATTTCCAGGCTGTTAAAGGTGGCGGACATGGAGATTATAAAATGATTGTTCTTGCACCAGCCTCAGTTCAGGAGATGGTTGATTTTGTTAAGTTAGGTTTTGAACTTGCATTCAAGTGGAGAAATCCGGTTATGATACTTGCTGATGGCGCCACCGGACAGATGATGGAAAAAGTTGAATTGTTTGAACAGCAACCCCGAAAAACATCAATTGAAACTTGGGCAACTGTTGGTAAACCAAAAGAACGTGAAAGAAATTATCACACTTCTCTTAATCTTGAACCGGATAAAATGGAGGAGATCAATATTCATCTGCAAAAGAAATATAAATCTATTGAAAATGAAGAAATAAGATTTGAAAAATATATGTGTGATGATGCTGATTATATCCTGACTGCTTATGGATTGGTTGCACGTATTTGCCATAAAGCAGCGCAGCTTGCAAGAGAGAAGGGAATTAAAGTAGGTGTATTCAGACCAATAACTCTTTTCCCATTTCCATATAATGAAATAAATAAACTTGCTGATAATGTAAAAGGTATATTAGATGTTGAGATGAACGCCGGTCAGATGGTTGAAGATGTAAGATTAGCTGTTAACGGCAAAGTACAAATTGAGTTTCATGGAAGAATGGGAGGTGTAATTCCTTCACCTGAAGAAGTACTTGCTAAACTTGAAGAAAAGTTAGTAGGAGAATTAGTATGAACGAGAAAATTTTATTAGAAGAAGAAAAACATTACGAGAATGTTATTGCAGAGGAAAGCATTTGTGTAAAGGATAATCTTGTTTACGAAAAACCGGAAACCTTAACAGATACTCCTTTCCATTATTGCCCGGGTTGCGGACATGGTGTTGCACATAGAATTATTGCAGAAGTAATCAGTGAACTTGGAATACAATCTGAAACAATTGGCGTTGCACCTGTCGGTTGTTCTGTTTTTGCATATCATTATTTTAATATTGATATGCAGGAAGCTGCACATGGACGTGCATCTGCAGTTGCTACAGGAATTAAAAGAGTTCTGCCTGATAAATATGTTTTTTCATACCAGGGCGATGGTGACCTTGCTGCAATAGGAACAGGAGAAACTATTCATACTTGTAACCGCGGAGAAAATATTCTTATCGTTTTTATTAACAATGGAATATACGGAATGACCGGTGGACAAATGGCTCCTACCACATTACCGGGAATGAAATCAACTACATCACCATATGGAAGAGATGTTGTTACAATGGGTAATCCTTTAAAGATAACTGAACTTGTCGCACAGCTTCCCGGAGTTTATTATTGTACACGTCAGGCACTAAATACTCCTGCCAATGTACGCAAAGCCAAGAAAGCAATTACAAAAGGATTTGAATACCAGAAACTTAAAAAAGGATTAAGCTTTGTTGAATTGGTTTCAAACTGTCCTTCAAACTGGAAAATGACACCATTAGCAGCAAATAAATGGCTTGAAGAAAATATGCTTCCTTATTATCCGCTTGGTGATCTTAAAGTTCCTAAGGAGGTAAAGTAATATGAAAGAAATGAAATATAGTCAGTCAGGTACTGAAGAAATGGTAATTGCCGGTTTCGGCGGGCAGGGTGTTCTTTCAATGGGACAAATACTTTGCTACTCAGGAGTAATGGAAGAAAAAGAAGTTAGCTGGATGCCTTCATACGGACCTGAGATGCGAGGCGGAACTGCTAACTGCATTGTAATTATAAGCGATAAGGAAATCAGTTCTCCTATACTTACTAAATTTGATACTGTCATTGCATTGAATCAACCTTCAATTGATAAATTTGAAAAAGCAGTTAAACCGGGCGGACTATTCTTATATGATACTTCCGCAGCAGTTAATCCTCCCACAAGAACAGATATTGATATTGTAGGAATTGATGCAGCAAATGAAGCTGCAAAGATGAAGAATACTAAAATCCTTAATATGATTATGCTCGGTGCTTTCTTAAAGAAGAAACCTATTATCGAATTCGAAAACATTCTGAAAGGTTTAAAGAAAGTTTTGCCTGAAAGATATCATCATTTAATTCCGCTTAACGAGGAAGCCCTGAAGAAGGGAATGGAATTAGCGGATGAGGTAAAAGCTGCTGTTTAATCTTTTAACTTAGCGTCTTTGTGTCTTAGCGGTGAAGAAAATCAATCTACCGCTAAGACGCGAAGGCACAAAGAAAATAATTATTTAATCACCAATACCTTTGCTCCCCGTATTCTTCTTTCCTTCAGATCGATTAACGCTTTATTTGCATCTTCAAGATTATATAACTCAACTTCCGGCTTAATTTTTAATTTTGAAACGATATTAAGAAATTCTGAAATATCTCTACTTGCAACGTTGGCAACACTTTTAATTTCCTTTTCCATCCAAAGATGCTTTTCATAATTTATATTCTGTAATACGTTTTTGTCTGTGCTTTCTTTGCGGATTGCATTTATAACTAATCTTCCTCCTGGTTGAAGGAATTCCAAAGCTTTAACAACCGGTTTCCAAACAGGAGTAGTATCAATAATTGAATTAATCATTTCAGGCGGAGTCTCGTCAGTATCTCCCGTCCAATAAGCGCCAAGTTCTTTCGCAAATACTCTTTCTTTTTCGCTCCTTGCAAAAACAAAAACTTTCAAATCCTTATAAAGATATTTTGCTACTTTAAGTACAAGATGTGCAGAGGCGCCGAATCCTGTTAATCCTAAAATCTGGTTATCCTTCAGGTTTGTTAATCTTAATGAGCGATACCCGATTGCACCTGCACAAAGCAGGGGAGCAGCTTCAGCATCACTTAAGAACTCAGGAATATCAAAAGCATAGTTTTCTTTTACTTTGGTAAACTCTGCATAACCACCATTAGCATCTCTACCTGTAGCTTTAAATTCATTGCACAAATTATCA
>CAZIDB010000309.1:0-4630 GCA_964537965.1 uncultured Melioribacter sp.
TTGTAATATTAAAATTTGCACGTTGAATTGACTGGAATGCATCAAGATGTTTTTTGGGCGGATACCCGCCTTCTTCACCCGCAAGATCAAAACCAACAACACCTTTTCGTCGGTAATTAAGAGAAAGCTCAGCAATTTCAAGATTATTGGTTTTGTTTCTCATTCCACAAATAATTAAACCATAACCAACACCAAAGTCTTTTTTCCCTTTCTCTAGTCCTTCAAGTACTGCATTTACAACATCATCATAATAAAAATTTTTTGAAATATGGAAGATTGGTGCAAATCTCGTCTCAACATAACAAACACCATCATTTTTCATATCTTCCATCATTTCATATGCAACTCTTGTTAATGCTTCCTTATTATTCATTAAAGCAATAGTATGTTCAAATCCCTGTAAATATTCAATCAGGTTACCTTTATTTGCTCCACTGAAAAACCATTCTGCCAATTCCTTAGGATCTTTGGAAGGCAATTTTTTATAACCAATATTTTCAGCCAAATCAATAATAGTCTGAGGTCTTAAACCTCCATCCAGATGGTCATGAAGGAGTACCTTAGGAACTTCTTTTATAATCTGATTTAAATCCACAAACACCTCTTTTTTAGTCAAAAAAATATTCTTTTTAATTTGGAAAAGCAATTTTAAATGAAAGGGTAAATTAGTTTAGCAACAAACGTTAAATGGAATTACTGATCATTACATAAAAATATTCTGGTTGTTAAAGTTTTGTAAAGGAATAATTTAACGAGGCTAAAACGGCAAAAATTCCTTGACTATGCTATATCAAAATGGTAATTTTTCGAAAGAATTTTAAGATATTAATATACTAATTGGAGTTTAAATGAAAAGACTTGCCGTATTTACATTATCAGCGGTTTTGTTGGTATTAAGTTTCAGTGCCTTTCAGTGTTCATCAACTGAATTAACAAGCGCAAAACTATATATTCAGCAAAAAAATTATGCTAAAGCCAAAGATGCTTTGAAAAAAGAAATTGAAAAGAATCCTAAGAGTGATGAAGGCTATTGGTTGCTTGGTTATCTGTATGGGGAGGAGGGTACTTTCGGGGAAATGATGGATGCATTTAATCAATCTCTTTCAATCAGTAAAAAATTTGAAAAAAATATTGATGATACGAAAAAATCCTACTGGGCAAATAGCTTTAATAAAGGCGTAGCTTTCTTTAACCGGGCTGCAAAAGCATCCGCACAGGATAGTATTACAATGTATATGGATAAAGCAATCAGTTCATTTGATGATGCAATTATGCTTGAACCGGACTCTGCAGACACGTATAAAAATTATGCATTCGCACTTTTACAGGCAGGTAAACAGGACGAAGCGATAAAGCCTCTCGAAACTTTGATTAAGATTAAGAAATCTGCAGATAGTTACAGACTGCTTGGCCAAATCCATACTCAGAAAGGTGTTGACAGCCAAAACAAATTTAAGCAATCAAAAAAAGCATCAGATAGCACTGAAGCATTGGATAATTTTAATAAGGCAATTGTTGTTTTAGAAGAGGGAAGAAAAAATTTCCCGGATGACCAAGAGATACTCTTTTTCTTATCAAATGCGTATGTTGCAGCTAACAAGGCATCAGTAGCAATGGAAACATTTAAAGCCGGTGTTGAAAAAGATCCTCAAAATCCGTATTACAGATATAATTATGGAACGCTTCTGCTTCAGAATAACAATTACGAATTAGCACAAGAACAATTTTCTAAAGCAATTGAAATTGATCCTAAGTATCATAGTGCACTATATAATTTAGGCGTAACCTATATCAGGTGGGGAACTGCGTTAAGGGAAAAAGCTGATAAAGAAGGTAAAGATGATCCTGAATATAAAAACAAATATCAATCCGCATTACCAATTTTAAAACGTGCTTTGGAAATTAAACAGGATGATGCAATTACCTGGGAAACCATCGCAAAAGTTTATGCTGTTCTGGGAATGTCGAAAGAATCTCAGGAAGCATTTAATAAAGCAGATGAATATCGTAAATAAATCTTGATAAAATTATTATAAGCCCATCGGTTGTATAGGCAGCCATTGGGCTTTTTTTTTGAAAAAATAAGGAACAAATATGAGTCAGAATCAACAACCACAAAATCAACAAATCAACATTGAACTTGGAGAAAAGGAAGCGGAAGGAATTTATTCTAATCTTGCAATTATTACCCATTCGCCGGCAGAATTTGTAATAGATTTTACTCGCGTAGTTCCGGGTGTCCCAAAAGCAAGGGTGCATGCACGTATTATTACTACACCGCAACATGCCAAAATGCTTTTAAGAGCATTAAATGATAACATCGAAAAATTTGAAGCAAGATTTGGTGAAATAAAGGTAGAAAATCCTCCAACACCACAGCAATACGGTTTTATGAATGTTAAGCGTGAAGAAAAAATAAACTAATACAAAAACAAGAAACCTGCTTTATGAAAAGGCTGATTAAGTTTCTGCTATTATTTCTAATTTGTTTAGTTGCTGAGATAATTCCTCAGCAGCTTGCATTAAAAACTTATTCAGTGGAAGATGGATTAGTGCAGTCTTCTGTGTACGCAATTTTGCAGGATAGAGACGGGTATCTTTGGTTTGGAACAGAAGGTGGGGTTTCAAAATTTGATGGAGTAAAGTTCACTAACTATACCGTAAGTGATGGACTTGGTCAACCTTATGTCAGATGCATAATCCAGGACAGGAAAGGGAATATATGGTTTGGAACTGTTGGTGGTGGAGTAACAAAGTTTGACGGAAAGAGATTTGTTTCATACACTGAAAAAAATGGCTTGGGAAACAATGAAATACTTTGTTTGATGGAAGATACTAATGGAGTAATCTGGATCGGTACTGACGGAGGAGGTGCTTCTAAATTTATCAATGGGAAGTTTTATTCATTTGGTATAAAAGATGGTCTGAATAATAATGTAGTCAGAACAATATTTCAGGATAGCAAAGGCAGAATCTGGTTTTCTTCCGGTGTTGCTGGTGGAGGTGTTGTATGTTTAGGTGGCAATCAAATACAAAAATACACTGTAATGAACGGACTGTTGAGTGACATTATAATTGCTATAAATGAAGATAAAAATGGTAATATTTGGTTAAGCTCAGCAAACGGGGTTTCAAAATATGACGGAATTAAATTTTATAATTATTCGACTGAAAGCCATTTACCCGACCAACCTGTAGTCTCAATATTTGTGGATAGTAAAAATGTAATATGGTTTGGTTCTCGCGGTGGAATTATTAAATATGAAGATAAATCCTTTTTTACATATACTACTGAAAACGGACTAAGTTCAAATTGGATTCTTTCAATTCTTGAAGACAAAAGAGGTGATTTATGGTTTGGAACTTTTAATGGAGGGATTCAGAAATTTCCTGCGGAACAGATTATTTCTTTTACCTATAAAGATAAAATTCCGTCAGCAGTTTATTCAATAAATCAAGAAGATGATGGAGAGATTTTATTTGGTACTTATGGTAATGGTTTGTTTTTATTTAATAATAATATCTTTACTAATATAACTTCTAAACAAGGACTATCTGATGATTTCATATCATCAATTAAAAGGGATGAAAATCGGAAAAGATTATGGATTGGTACTCAATCGGGTTTAAACTTATTAGAAGGTAAAAGAATTAAAAGTTTTTATAAAAAGAATGGACTCATTGATGATTTCATAAATACTCTTGCGTTGGATAAAAGAGGTGATTTATGGATTGGAACGGAAGAAGGTGCAATAAAATATAATGGGAATGATTTTTTAAATTTCACCACTAAGGATGGTTTAAGTGGAAATTCAATCTACAATATCTTTAATGATCAAGCAGGTTTGATGTGGTTTGCTACAAATAATGGATTAAGCAGGTATGATGGAAAGAAGTTTGATTCAGTTTCTAATAAAGATGGACTCATTGATAATTTGGTTTTTTATATCTATCAGGATTCTAAAAACAATTTTTGGTTTGCTACACAAGGGGGGCTCTCTAGATATAATGGGAAAACATTTATAAATGTTACTACTCAAGAAGGACTTTCTTCTAATATTTGTAATTCACTTATTGAGGACGGAAATTATTTATTTGTTGGTACTAATAATGGGATCAATAAAATTGATCTAAATTCGATTGAAAAAGAGCCTCTTATATTAAGGTTATCAAGTACTGAAACAACTATGCAAGGTGTCTTTAAAGATAACAAAGGGAATTTGTGGTTCGGCACTGTAGATGGTGTAACGCTTTTTAATCCAAATAATAAAGCGATTTTATACAAGCCGAAAATTTTAGTAAATAAAATGATGGTTAATAATAAGGTTGCACAATTTTCTCAGGATGTCAATTTAAGCTATGACCAGAATTATTTACGATTCGATTTTATAATGCCGTTCTTTGCTTCTCCGGACAAAGTAAATTACTATTACATGCTTGATGGAATTGATAACGATTGGAAAATGACAAATGAACACTCAATTTCATATCCTTATCTACCACCCGGTAATTACATTTTTAAAGTTAAAGCAAAAAGTAGTGACGGTATCTGGAGTGAAAATGTTGCGCAGATTGTATTCATAATTAATCCACCCTTCTGGACTACATTTTGGTTCAGAGGTTTTATAAT
>CAZIDB010000310.1:0-4628 GCA_964537965.1 uncultured Melioribacter sp.
CTTTATCGAGCGGGGTTGACGAGGCTCGAACTCGCGACCTCCTGCGTGACAGGCAGGCGTTCTAACCAACTGAACTACAACCCCAGCATTATTAAGAACAAAAAATGTGCTTACAAATAACGGAAATATTTTCCTCTTTTGCAAGAGCCATAACTTGGTTAAAATTCATCAGAACCAAAACTGATTCCAACTGCTTTGGCGGAAATAACCGCCTGCGTTTCCGGTGTTACAAGCTTCTGATGAGATATAGCATCTTCGATTTTAACACTGGTAATTTCATTCCCTTTTAACGCTACCATTCTTCCAAATTTTCTTTTAGCTGCTAATTCAATCGCAAAAGTGCCAAATTTTGTGGACAGAATCCTGTCATAAGGAGTTGGACTGCCTCCCCTTTGAAGATGTCCGAGTACGGTTGTTCTGGTTTCGAGCCCTGTAGCTTCCATGATTTTTTTAGAAACAAACTCTCCAATTCCGCCGAGTTGTATCGGATCTGTCCTTTTGGAGTCGACTGCTTTTACAATCATTTTTCCTGATTTTGGTTTAGCTCCTTCTGCCACACAGACTATACTGAATCTTTTCCCCATCATATTCCGTTTAGTCACCTTTTGATATACAATCTCCCAATCAAATGGAAATTCCGGTATGAGAATTATATCTGCTCCACCTGCAAGCCCGGCATGTAGAGCTATCCATCCTGCGTATCTGCCCATAACCTCAACTACCATAATCCTGTGATGTGAAGAAGCAGTTGTATGTAACCTGTCAATAGCTTCTGCCGCAACAAAAACAGCAGAATCATGCCCAAACGTCTGATCAGTAGCCTGTAAATCGTTATCAATTGTTTTAGGAACACCAACTACATTCATTCCCATACCAGCCAATTTATTAGCAATGTGCATGGTACCGTCACCACCAATAGCAATTAATGCATCAAGGTTCCAGCCTTTATAGTTTTTCAGAGCAAGTTTTGCTCTGTTCACAATTTTTATCCCTTTTTCAGTTTGAATGGGCCAATGAAACGGATCTCCTTTATTTGATGAACCAAGTATTGTTCCTCCAACTGCAAGTATTCCTGAAACGTCCCGGTTGTATAATTGTTTGGCTTTTCCGGTAACCAAACCTTCAAATCCATCCTCAATGCCTAAGACTTCCATTCCATAATCATGAGCAGGCTTAGTTACACCACGAATAACAGCATTTAATCCGGGGCAATCTCCGCCGCCTGTAAGTACTCCAATTCTCTTAACTGATTTTGATTTCACTTATTCCTCAAAAAAATATATTCAAAAATATAGATTTTCAGAAAGAAGTCACATAAAAATTTAGACCTCCTTGAATAAAATTCTACCGGATATGGCAGATTTTGCGCTTTAAAAACAGCAAGTTTATTTAATTGATTTTCTATATAACAGAGCCTATATTTGAAGACTTAAAAATGATAATTAATCACCTATTAATTCAAAAAGAAGGAATATGAAACAGTTTAGGTTTAGAATAATAATCATCCTACTTGCAGTTGCCTTAAGTGTTTATTTATTACACTTCACATATGCAGATTACCAGAACAGTAAGCATTTGACTGAAGTTGAGGATGCAACCAGAAAAGAGATTCTTGCAAAGAATCCAACAATAAGCAGAACAAATCTGGAAAAACTAGTAGAAACCAGGATAGACAGCATCAAAATGGTAAATCCGTCTTATGCAAGCGATAGAGCTAAAAGGATAAAACTTGGTTTGGATCTTCAGGGTGGTATGTATATGGTTATGGAGGTCAACACGGCTAAACTACTTGAAAAATTAGCAACAAATCCTGACCAGACTTTCAAACAAACATTAAGAGAAGCTGAAAATGAATCTAAAGTTTCTGAAGCTGATATTGTTGGTTTGTTTACAAGAAAACTACAGCAAAAAGGAATCAGACTTAGCCGCTATTTCGGTTCTGTAAGAGATGATGACGATAAGATCATTTCCAAATTATCCGAACAATCAGAAGATGCTGTTAAAAGAGCAGTTGAAATCATAAAGAACAGAGTTGACCAGTATGGCGTATCAGAACCAAGTATTGAAAGACAAGGCTCAAGAAGAATTATTATCCAGTTACCGGGCGTTGCTAAAGAAGAGGAAGCAAGACAACTCTTACAGGGCTCAGCTTTATTGGAGTTTAAACTTGTTAAAGAACCCCAGTTTGCTGTAAACATAATGCAGAAGATTGATGAAGCATTAGCGGGTAAGGTAACTTCAGATAGTCTTAAAAATGATTCGACTATAACTGCTGAAAATAAAATTGCTGATACAAATAAGGCGAAGAATGATACTTCCCAAAAGCAATTGTCAAAAGAAGAATTTGCAAAACAACATCCTTTCTTTGCAATAGCTATGTTAAATCCGCAGGGTCAAACGGCTGAAGCCTATGTTAAAGAAGATAATAAATCCCGTCTTGAATATATGCTTAGCAGACCTGAAGTTGAGAAAGTAATGCCAAATAATGTTGAATTTAAATATTCAGCAAAATCAATTATTGGTGAGGATGGAGCTAAATACTTTTTGTTGTATATGGTAAATAAAAATCCTGAGCTTACCGGTGGTGTAATTACAGATGCTCAGGCAAATATTGATCCGCAAACATCTTCACCGGTTGTTTACATGCAAATGAATGCTGAAGGTGCAAGAGACTGGGCAAGAATTACCGGCTCAAACATCGGCAACAGAATTGCCATAGTTCTAGACAATGTTATTTATTCTGCACCTACAGTTCAGAATAAAATTCCTAACGGTAACTCACAGATTTCCGGTATGCAAAATTTAGATGAAGCAAAATTAATGGAGATCGTATTAAAAGCAGGTGCTTTACCTGCTCCAGTTGACTTTATTGAAGAAAGAACTGTTGGTCCGTCTTTAGGTCAGGATTCTGTTTCCAAAGGATTTAATTCCAGCTTAATCGGATATATACTGGTTGCAATCTTTATGGTTGTGTATTATCAAAAAGCCGGTACTGTTACAGGTTTCTCACTTATGTTCACAATTCTTTTTATTCTTGCTGCGTTGGCCGGATTTGCTGCAACATTAACAATGCCTGGTATTGCAGGTATCGTTCTCGCGGTTGGCACTGCGGTGGATTCTAACGTGCTAATATTTGAAAGAATAAGGGAAGAACTTGCAGTGGGCAAAACCATGAAGTCTGCTATTCAAAGCGGTTTTAAAAGTTCGTTCTCGGCAATATTCGATTCTAACGTAACAACTTTAATTACGGGTATTATTCTTTATCAGTTTGGCAGCGGCCCTATTCAGGGTTTTGCTATTACTTTGATGATAGGAATTCTTGCCAGTTTGTTTAGTTCGTTAGTTATTACCCGCCTTGTCTTTGAGTATATGGCGGAAAAAGGTTACAATATTAGTATCGGTTAAAATTGGAATTAGGAGATTAATATAAATGAGAATATTTAAAAACTTAAATGTAGATTTTCTTAGCAAGAGAAAATATTTTTATATGCTCTCTACTGCTATATTTTTTATCGGTGTACTGAATATAGTGTTCAGAGGCCTGGAATTTGGTATAGACTTTTTAGGTGGAACTGAAATAGCTATCGAGTTTGATAAGCCAATTGAAATTGCTCCTTTAAGAGATTATGCCGATAACATCGGTTTGGGAAAACTTGAATTGAAAACTTTCGGTAGCGATAAAGCTGTTCTTCTTAGATCTGAATTACAGGAATTACCTTTGAACATTTCAAAGAATATCCAGGCTAAAATAAATGAAAAGATTGATAAGCAATTTCCCGGTTTACCACACAAAATTGTTTCCACAGGACATTCATCATTTGTTTTTGAATTTGAAAACAAGGACACTGTAAATGAAGTATCCGAATTTTTATTTAACAACGGATACCAGACTGTTAGAGGGTCTGATGAAGCAAGCTTTAACCAGTTAACTGTTAGAACAGGTTTATCTGACTGGATGAAAGAAAGCCTTAGGAATAAATACCCTGATAATTATTTCAAAGTCCTTAAAGAAGATAGAGTTGGACCTAAAGTAGGTAAAGAATTAAAACAGGATGCTGTTGTTGCAATATTCCTTTCACTTGTTGCTATTCTTATTTACTTAGCAATCAGGTTTAAGTTTATTTTTGCAGTTGGTGCAGTATTAGCGTTATTCCATGACGTTCTTATTACACTTGGTTTGTATTCAATATTGTATGGTTTAATACCCGGATTAAACCTTGAAATCGATCTGACGATTGTTGGTGCATTCCTTACAATTATTGGTTACTCCGTAAGTGACACTGTGGTTATCTTTGACAGGGTAAGAGAAAATCTTAAACTTCACAAAACACTTCCGATTATGGATAACATAAACAATGCTCTTAATAAAACTATGAGCAGAACAGTATTAACCGGTGGTTCTACACTGCTTGCTCTTTTAGTTATTGTTTTATTCGGTGGAGAAGTTTTAAGGGCATTTGCTTTCACTCTTTTCTTCGGAATTATAATCGGTACTTACTCATCAATCTTCGTTGCCAGCGCTTTGGTATTTGATTACACTGAAAGATCAAAACGGAAGATTGAGTTCTAAAATATAAGTTAAGTAAAAAGAAAGCCGGCTGATAAATTTTATCGCCGGCTTTTTTATT
>CAZIDB010000311.1:0-4627 GCA_964537965.1 uncultured Melioribacter sp.
GGTAATTTCCAGTACGGGCGAGACATATATGGAAAAATTACCTAGAATGTTGAAGCTGGGTTTTGCTTATGAACTTGATGTAAATAATGAATCTAATGCTAATCTCTTTCGATTTGTTATTACAGGCGAATATGATAACCTCCTGAATAAGTTTTCCCATTACACTTACTCTCAAAAAGATTATTGGGGCGCAGGCTTCGAAGCAGCCTTCATGGAGATACTTTCGCTCCGCATCGGGGGAGCTGCATTCCCATACTCAAGTATATTTGGTGAAAAGGGCACTTTAACTACTCGTTATGGTGCAGGTGTAAATTTTCCTTTTAAATTAATTGGTTTAACCTTGCCCATAAGTTTATTATTCGATTATGCAGTAATTCCTGTTCAACATACAAATTATATGAGCAGCAACAAGAAAAATCTGGACGCATTTAATATATCTGTAAGTTACAATAATCCATTGTTCTAACTTGACTATTTATTAGTCGATGCAGACTTAATATCCATACCGGGCAAAAGTATTACGCCCGGCAGTGCAAATATTTGTTTTACTAACTTAAAACTGAGGAGTCAAAAATGAAGTCTAAGTTAGAACTTTTCATTGTTGTTTTGTTTTCTACCTTATCCTATTCCCAGTTTACATCCCTTGATGTAACAATGGATGCGCGCTCAATTGCAATGGGTGAATCCTTTGTAGCAAATCCAAACGGACTTGTTGCTGCAGATAATAATCCTGCCACACTTATCGGGCTGAAAGGATTATCCCTTTTTTATAACAGGAGAAAACCTTCGTGGAAAGATATTTCTTCAAATAATATTTTGCATTCATTCGGAATTTCTCTGGAAACTTCTTTTGGAAATTTTGCTATTCTGTACAAACGATTTAATGATGATTTGAATAATTACCCGGGACCGGAACACCTAAGTAACCCGTTACCATTTTATAATTATACTGTTAGTATTTCTTATGCTTTCAACATAATGCAAAATCTGGCACTTGGAATTAATCTAAAAACTCATTTCTATAAATCCAATTTCAATAATCTTTATATGAAGGATGCCGAAAGTAACCATCCAATACTTGCGGATATTGGAATTCTTTACCATTCAGATGGTTTAATAAACTTTCCTGTATTCAAAGACAAAATCAGTTGGGGAACATCAATAAGTAACTTTGGTACTGACTTCAAACCAGAAAGAATAGTTTATGCTCATCAGGAACAAAAAAGTTTTATATCAAAATTACCAAGGACTTTTAACATTGGTTTTTCATATCAATTAAACATAATCAGTTTTCAGCAACCGGATTTTCTAAAATTTATTTTTAACGGTGAATTCGATTATCTGCTCAACAATTATGATTACGAGAATTTTCCTAAAATAGAATCCTATGGATATGAGGATGTTAGAGATATTAAAAGAGATACGTGGAAGTTTGGTCTGGAAGGCTCGGTTATGAATCTTCTTTTCTTAAGAATAGGCAGCATTGTTTATCCGTTTGAAAGTTTTTTCAGTGAGAAAGACAAAGCAGGTTTAAGCTATGGTATTGGAGCAAATTTTCCCTTTGTTCTTGTTGGTATTAATTATCCTGTTAGTATTTCTTTTGATTATGCGATTATACAAACGAGAGTCAAAAATAAATCCTTTGATGCTTTTAGTATTTCCTTAAATTACAATAACCCGTTATTCTGAATTTAACAGAGTCGTTAGGCTTAATAACCATTTTATAACTTTGTGTTACTTGGTGATTCCTTTGAGATACTTGGTGGAACTGAAAACTGAGGGGATCACAAAGTAACAGGAAGTCCGCACAAAGTTACACTAAGAAACCAAATAAGATTGAATTGCTGTGGAGTTTTACTTTTAAATTCCTGATTTTAAAGAAGCATTTTAAAAATAATAGGAATTTTTATGGCAGTTATCCGTCCTTTTAAAGCTTTACGTCCCGATCCTAAAGTTGCCAATCTTGTGGCAAGTGTACCTTATGATGTTGTTAACAGAGAAGAAGCGGCTGAATACGCAAAGGATTTTCCAAACAGCTACTTAAGAATTACCCGTGCTGAAATTGAGATGGACGCTAAAGTTAATCCTTACTCGAAAGAAGTTTACCAGAAAGCAAAAGAAAATCTGGAGAGAATAAAAAATAATGCCCCGTTGTTGGAAGAGCAAAGTCCGAAATTTTATTTGTACAAATTAGTTATGGGTGAACAGGTTCAAACCGGAATTGCCGCGACCTTTTCTGTTGAAGATTATAATTCCAATGTAATTATGAAACACGAGAAGACAAGAAAAGAAAAGGAAGATGACAGGACTAATCATATTGTTACAACAAGTGCACAAACCGGTCCGGTGTTTTTAACTTACCGCGGAGTTGAGTCGGTAAATGAAATAGTAACAAAAATTCAAAGTGAGATTAAGCCGGTTTATGATTTTACATCAACAGATAACATTAAACATACAATCTGGATTGTTCCGGATGAATATAACAAGACAATTATTGATGGAATTGCCAAAGTAAAAAATCTTTACATAGCAGATGGTCATCACCGTGCGGCAAGTGCGGCAAGAGCACAGAAAGTAAAAATGGAAACCAACCAAGAGCATACAGGCAATGAAGAATATAACTATTTCCTTGCCGTTCTATTCCCTGCTGAGCAATTAAAAATATTACCTTACAACCGTGTTGTGCTTGATTTGAATGGATTATCTAAGGAAGATTTCTTTATTCAGGTTCAGAAAAATTTCTATCTTGAAAAAGGCAACTACCATATGCCGATTGAGAAGAAAACTTTTTCGATGTATATCGATAGCGAATGGTATTACCTTAAACCCAATGATAATGTTAAACTATCTGCGGGTGTTGGAGAAAATCTGGACGTAAGTATTTTACAGAATTATTTATTGCATCCTGTGCTTGGAATTGATGACCCCAGAACAAGTAAACGTATTGATTTTATTGGCGGAATTAGAGGCACGGCAGAATTAGAAAAACTTGTTAACACCGGCAAAGCTGCTGTTGCATTTTCTCTTTACCCTGTATCTGTGGATGATCTGATGAAGATTTCCGATGCCGGTGAAATAATGCCGCCAAAATCTACATGGTTCGAACCAAAATTAAGAGACGGACTTTTGGTACATTTGATTTAATGAATTTTTGATGAGGTAACTATGCAGGATTCTTTTGGTCATATTGTTCAGACTATTCAATTGCTACCAGTTGAGCAGAAAGAAGAACTGAAATTTCTGATTGAAAAATATTTAATTGAAGAAAAAAGAAATTCGATACTTACCAGCTATAACGACAGCCTGGTTGAATCGAAAAAGAAGAAGTTAAAATTCTCCGGTAAGATTTCTTCATTAAAGAAAATGTTATGATTGAAATTGCATTTTCGTCATCATTTAAAAAAATCTTTAAAAAGAAAATCAAAGGAAACGAAGAGCTTGAGATTAAATTCTGGAAAGCAATACAAACATTTATTTCAGACCCGTTCGACGCAAGTTTAAGAACACATAAACTTAGTGGTCAACTTAAAGATTTATGGAGCTTTTCTGTTGAATATGATACGAGAATTGTTTTTTATTTCGAAGAGAAGAATAAAGCTGTTCTGATTAATATTGGAAAACACGACGAAGTTTATTAAAAATTAAAAATTATAGGAATAACTAAAATGGAAAAACGAATTTATAATTTCAGCGCCGGCCCGGCTATTTTACCGGAAGAAGTTCTGCTCGAAGCACAGAGAGATTTGTTTATGCTTCCAGGAGTAGGAATGTCTATTCTTGAAATAAGCCACCGCTCAAAAACTTTTGACGCGATCATTCAGGGTGCCGACCAGGGTTTACGTACTTTACTTGGAATTGATGATAACTATACAATCCTGTTTTTACAGGGAGGAGCAACATTACAATTCTCAATGGTGCCCTTGAATTTAATGCCGCCTAAAAACAAAGCAGATTATATTGTAACTGGTGGCTGGGCTAAAAAAGCAGCTAAGGAAGCTAAAAGAGTTGGAGCAGTTAATATTGCGGCTTCTACAGAAACAGAAAATTTTGTTCGTTTACCGAAACAGGAAGAGTTGAAATTAGATCCTGATGCTTCATACGTTCATTTTACATCAAATAATACTCTTTACGGTACAGAATATAAAACCGAACCTGCTGTTGGTGATGTTCCATTGGTATGCGATGCCTCTTCAGATTTTATGCATAAAAAACTTGACGTAAGTAAATATGCTTTAATTTATGCAGGTGCACAAAAGAATTTAGGTCCTGCAGGCGTTACTGTTGTGATTGTAAGAAAAGATATGCTTGAGAGAAGTTCAGATTCACTTCATACCTATACCAATTACAAAATTCATGCAGATAACGGATCAATGTATAATACTCCAACAACTTTCGGTATTTATATAATTGATTTGGTTTGCAAACATCTTATTAAGATGGGCGGTTTGGATGAAATGTATAAACGCAATGTAGAAAAAGCTTCTGTACTTTATGATTATATGGATAACAGTGACGGCTTTTACAGGGGCACTGCTCATAAAGAAGACAGATCCTTAATGAATGTCTGCTTCCGTCTTCCAAATGAAGAACTTGAAGCAAAATTAATCTCTGAAGCAACAAAAGCCGG
>CAZIDB010000312.1:0-4624 GCA_964537965.1 uncultured Melioribacter sp.
GATCCTTGCTGATCATCCACAGCTTGAGCGAGAAGATATATTAGCCTCCTTTGAATATGCAAACATCCTGTTAAAGACGAAATCATTTAGAATGGCATCTTAATGCGTTTTTTAATTGATGCAAATCTGCCAATTGCACTTTGTAAATTTTTGTCCAAGAGTGGTTACGAAACTTTATATGTTCGTGACTTGCCCAATGGTGATTATCTTAAAGATGAAGAAATAACAAAGCTGACAACTAATGATGATTTTATTCTTGTTACTAAAGATTCCGACTTTTTATTTAGCTATATATTACAGAATAAACCTCAAAAGTTAATTAAAGTTGAAACAGGCAATATCTCTAATATTGAACTGTTACAGATATTTGAAAAAGCGCTTCCTTATTTATTATCTATTCAAACGGACAAATTTTGTGTTACATTAGATAGGAATTTTGTTTTTGAAATATAAAGGCAAAAACAACTTTTTTGATAAACTGTTATTTTTCTCTTGATTAAGGAAACCTATTAAATATCAGTACGTCTTATTTATGGCTAATTTTAAAAATTTTTTAATAAGGAGAGTATATGGGTCAAAAAATCTCTCGCCGCAGCTTCCTGGAAAGGAGTTCAAAAGGAATTGTAGCGGCAGCAATCATTCCACATTTCTTAAAAACAGATCTTGATAAGGCCTTCGCTATGGAGAAAAAATCCAATATGAAATTGAAAGATTATCTCGATCATTTTGGAGTTGATGAAAAACTCCTGAACGATGTTATGGCAGAAGCGTTATCAAAAGGGGGCGAATACTGCGATCTCTTCTTTGAACACACGATAGGCAATTACATTGGTCTGGAAGATAAGGCGGTCAACCGTGCTTATACTGATGTAAGCTTTGGTGTGGGCATTCGTGTACTTAACGGTGATCAGACAGGATATTCTTTCACAGAAGAAATTACACCTAAAGCAATGAAACTTGCAGCACAAACAGCAGCTAATATTGCCAACACCTCAAACAAAGTTAAACCCGTGGAATTAAAATTAAGGGAAACACCAAATTACTACCAGATAGGTACACCATGGGAACAGGTTGGAATAGATAAGAAAATTCCTTACCTGCAGAAAATAAACGACAAAGTATTTGCCGAGGATAAGAGAATTATCAAATCAAATATCTGGTTTACTAATGAAACAAGATATATCCTTGTCGCAAATTCTGATGGCGTAATTGCTTTTGATTACCAGCCAATGGGACAAATATCCGTTAGCTGTAATGCAGAACAAAATGGAAAACGTGAGCAGAATTATTTTGATTTATCAGGCAGGCAGGGTATTGAATTCTTTACACCGGCTGCAATTGATCGTTTGGCTAAAGAATCTGTAAGAAGAACGATTGAATTATTTGATGCTGTTAAACCGGAAGCCGGTGAAATGCCGGTTGTTCTTGCAGCAGGTAGTTCCGGAATTCTGTTACATGAAGCAATTGGACATGGAATGGAAGCAGACTTCAACAGGAAAGGAACTTCTATCTTTGCTGATAAGATAAACAAGAAAGTTGCCGAGAACTTTGTTTCTATTGTAGATGACGGAACCAATCCAAATATCCGAGGCTCTATCAATATTGATGATGAAGGAAATCCAACTGAAAAAACTTTTCTTGTTGAAAACGGAATTCTAAAAAGCTATTTGCATGACAGGATAAGCGCTAAATTTTATAATGTAAAACCAACCGGAAGCGGCAGACGTCAGTCATTCCGTTATCCTGTATTGCCTAGAATGCGAAACACCTATATGCTACCGGGTCCTCATACTAAAGATGAAATTATTGGTAGTGTTAAAAAAGGTATTTTAGCTGAATCATTCACTAATGGCCAGGTATTTATTGGTGCCGGCGATTTTACTTTCTATGTTAAATCCGGTTATTTAATTGAAGATGGAAAACTTACAAAACCGATTAAGGATATAAATATTATCGGAAACGGTCCAAAAGTTCTTGCCGATGTTACTATGGTTGGCAACGATATGGAAATGGCAGAAGGCGGCTGGACCTGCGGTAAGGACGGACAGGGTGTTCCTGTATCCATGGGCTTGCCTACTGTTAAGGTCTCTAAGATAACAGTCGGCGGAGTTAATTCTTAATTACCATCATTAATTAAAATGTAAAATAGCATAAGGATTTATAAAATGAATAATAAAGAAAGATTAGCATTAGCCGAATGGGTAATTAAGACAACCCTTAAAAACGGCGCTGATCAGGCTAAGGTTGATATCTCAAATAGCCGTTCAGTCGAAATATCTCACAGGGATAAAAAGTTGGAGAAGCTTCAGGAATCAACACAGAACAGTCTTTCACTTAATGTTTATGCAAACCAGCGTTATTCCGGGCACAGCACAAGTGATCTTCGCAAGGAATCTCTTGAAAAATTTATTGAAGAAGCTGTTGCAAGTACAAAGTATTTAACTGAAGATGAATTCAGAAAATTACCGGATCCCAAATATTATCCAACCAAACTTGATATTGATCTTAAATTAGTTGACGGTAATTACGATAAGGTTGAATCATCAGAAAGAGTTAAA
Organism: uncultured Melioribacter sp.; assembly: GCA_964537965.1. GTDB lineage: Bacteria > Bacteroidota > Ignavibacteria > Ignavibacteriales > SURF-24 > SURF-24. The sequence goes on from CAZIDB010000312.1 coordinate 2,559, forward strand.
ATAGCAGCAACAATTGAAGAAGCGGCAAAAGCTGTAAGCGATAAAATTATTTCTGCTACCGCCGGATACTCAGATTCAACTTATGAAAGTGTATTGGTACAAAGCAATGGCTTTGCAGGTGAATCAAACGGTACATACTTTAGCGCAGGTGCAGAGGTTACTGTAAAGGATGATGAAGGCGGCAGACCGGAAGATTGGTATTATGCTACCACAGTTAATTTCAAGGATCTTCCTTCATATGAAATGCTTGGAAAGATGGCTGCTAAACGTGCATTGCAAAAAGTCGGTCAAAAGAAAATTGAGTCCGGTAAATACATAATGCTTGTTGAAAACCGTGCAGCAGGAAATTTGCTTTCTGTTTTCAGAGGAGCAATAACCGCCCGTGCAATCCAGCAGAAAGCATCCTGGTTAGATGGGATGTTAGGAAAGAAAGTAGCTTCAGAAAAGTTAACCGTTATTGATGATCCGTTCATTGAAAAATCTTTCGGCTCAAGATTGTTTGACGGCGAAGGTATTGCAGCAAAGAAAAGAGTGATGATTGAAAAAGGCGTACTCAATTTTTACTATGTAGATAATTACTACGGGAGAAAAATTGGAATGGAGCCAACTTCAGGCAGTCCTTCTAATTTGATTTTTGAATACGGCAGTAAAAATCTTGAAGAAATGATGAAAGATATTAAGAAGGGAATTCTTGTTACGGGATTCATCGGCGGTAACTCAAATTCAACAACAGGCGATTTTTCATTTGGTGTTGTTGGGCAGTTAATTGAGAACGGACAAATTGTAAAGCCTGTTAACGAGATGAACCTTTCCGGCAACGCTAAAGAATTCTGGAACCAGCTTGTTGAAATGGGTAATGATCCGTATCCGTATTCAACAACAAAAATTCCAAGCATTCTTTTCGATGGAGTAGATTTCAGCGGTATCTAGTTTTAGGAAGGAGAGAGATACTGATAAAGGGAATCGGAAATATCTGATTCCCTTTTTGATTATATTTTCTTTAATACCCACATTGCACTTCGGAAATTCTTTTCTAAGAATTCACATTCGGAAATTTGCCTGTCTGTATACTGCTTAATTATCTTAACCTTATCAGGGTATTTTTTATATAATTCTGCTGCACGCTGTTGTATGAATTTATTGTTCTGTATGTTCAGCTCAACAAGCCATTCACCTGGAAAGATTGTTTCTTTTACTATCACATCTCCTGCAGAAGTAATTTGCTTAACAATGGATTCATATGAGATGTAGTTTTCATTTTCTACTCCGGAATTTTCAACCAAAAAACCTTCTTCAAGAATTATATAGCCTTCCGGTAAAACACATTCCCGGATTTTATTTATAGTAGATGTGTAATTTCTCCATATTTGTCCTACTGAAGATAATACAGCAACAGTATAACCTGATTCGTTTTCAATCAGTTCTTTAATATCTCCGCAAACAAACTCACAAAGGTTGGAAACGTTATATTCTTTGGATTTTTTATTCGCAAATTCAATAAATGATGAGAAGGCATCAATTCCTTTTACTTTATATCCAAATCTTTTAGCTAACGAAATACCAAGTATTCCTTTACCGCAACCAAGATCTAAGACCCTGGTATTTTCTTTCGGAAGATTTAATGATGATATTACTTCAACAATCTGATCAGGATAAGAGCCCAATGCCCAGAGATCCTGCAGCAGATAAGGTAAGAATTCAATCTGCTCAACTTTAGCTTCGAACGAATCTGCGATAATATTTGAGTATTTCTTCATTTGATTTTTTTTGCTCTAATCACTTAAATTTTTTTTATAATAGTTCAAATAATGATTAAAAATTGATTTTTGTTGATCTTGTTTAGAAAACAGTGGATTACTTTTTTAAATTTTAGATTTCAGAATAAGGAATAATTTTTTGAAAAACATATCTTGGTTTACAATTATTTTCTTTTTCAAATTTATCGAGATCAAAGCTATCAAAATTATTTAATTCTCTTTCTCCCCAGATACACCAAATCATTCTCATTTGGTTATCCTTTAAGAACTTTTTTAATAAATCCTGCCTGAGAAATGTGAAATTTTGTT
>CAZIDB010000313.1:0-4585 GCA_964537965.1 uncultured Melioribacter sp.
CGGAGTCTTATCTTTCTCAAAACCCCAGATATTATACCATGGTTGATTCATCATCTTTCCGATTAAATCATGCATAGCAATATCGATTGAAGCTTTTGCAGCTTTGTTACCTTCTGCAATTGAATCTACATATCCAAGAATTTTTTCTAATTCAAAAGGATTTTCAAATTTTCCCAAATCTACTTTTGAAAGGAAAGCGTCTGCAGTTTCCTGGGATTCACCAAGATACGGTGGCATTGATGCTTCGCCATAACCAATGAGATCTCCATACTCAATCTGCACAAGCATATCGGCTGTTGTAGAGCGTGAATTTTTAGCGATTGTAAACACATGTCTTAGTTCAAGTGTGTAAGGTTTCCAGCTAAGTTTTAATTTTGCTTCTTTCATATTTAAAAAATTATTGTTTGCAAATAAATTATTTGAATGCCCGGCAAATAATGCAGTGCCTGCTATTAATCCGGCTGTTTTAAGAAAATCTCTTCTATCTTGTTTCATTTTTCCCCCATACTGTTATCAATATTTCTGATAAGATGAACTCCGTTCTTATCAAGAGAAGTTAAAATACGCTTTGCCCTTAAAAAAGTATCATATCTTCTTTGGATGAAATTTGGTTTTTCTTTATCCAGACTGTTTATTCTTACATAACCGGACGAGTGGATATATTCACCGTTGCCAATATAAATACCAACATGCGTAGCTCTTTCTTTTTTCACACCATTTGCTTTGGTACCAAAGAAAATCAAATCCCCTGGCTGAAGTTTTGTAAAGTCCACTTCATCTGTAACAAATTCACCAACGTGTACCTGCTGGCTTGCATCACGCGGTAAAACAACACCGTTAAGGAAAAAAACAGATTTTGTAAAACCACTGCAATCAACACTTTTAAAGGAAGTACCACCCCATAGGTAAGGAATGCCTAAAAATGTTTTTGCAGTTTTAATAATATTCTCCGCATCAGGGTTTATTTCACTTAACCATTGAGAGAATTTTTTACAATTAGTTTCTTCGATGTATCCAATTCTTTTATCAGGATATTCAACTTTAACAAAGCCATTTTCATTTTGAAGATATTTCAGAATATCACCTTTAATAAGATCGCTTACTACCTGAGAATTAACATCAGGTTCTGAATATGAAGTGCCGTAATTGGAAAGTACAATTATTCTTTCCGAAGTCTGCCATTCCTTGAATTCCTGTTTGTTCATTAATGCAACTGCATCGTCATCAACCCAGGCAATGTATTCATCGGGTGTTTGAACAAGATACCAACCATCTTTGCTCTTCTTAAGCACATTTACAGGAGCACCAAGTAATGCTTGCGTAGATAATTCTTCAGGATGATCCGGTTTTGTTCTGATATTGGCAACCGAAACACTTATAATGCCCACAGTTTTATCTTTTAAATTTTCTGCAGGAAGTAGTTCAATTAAATCCTCGGTTTCATATTTGAGCCCCTTAACTTCCTTAATTAATTCCTTTTTAGCTTTTGGTTGATTAGTCTCCCCTTTAAGCACCACTTTATTATTCTCTACGGTATATTCAATGTTAAACAGAGCCGTTCTTTTATCCGGTGCGTATTGTTCCTTAAGTTTCGCAATTACCTGAGAAACTTTTTCATTCTGATTTTTTTCCTGGCTTTCCATCTTATTGAATGCAATTATTGTTAATAAAAACAAAAAAAATATCTTGATTTTTCTTTTGTACATTTTACTAGTCCGTTTTTTTTATGCACTATTAACGGTCATTAATTAATTCAATGTCAACAGTTGATACATTTTTGGGTTAAAAATACGATACAATTTTAATCATTCCAAAAATCAACCACTTTGAACGAACTATCCCTGTCAAAGAAATCAATAAAAACCTGGTCCTGATTTTTAACTTTCAGAATCCTGTCATCACCAAATTCCCAGTTGCTTTCGGGATAGAAGAATTTAAATACTATAGTGCTGTCTGTATTCAGATTGCCAAGCGAATATGTGTAAATAGTATCACGGTCGTCATCATTCATTTTACTTTTTGCCTGCCACCCGTTAAAATTTCCCATGATATAAATGTTATCAATGGCAGGTTTGAATTCCATTTTACAGGTTTTAACTCTCATATCTACTTTAAATTGAACAGTATGAGTCTGACAAACTGAGATTACATTTGTAATAAATAAAACAAGTAGCAGATATATTTTCACTGGTCATCTGTAGATTGTTGGTTGTAAAATTATAGAAAAAGGCTATCAAACAAAAGACTGCTTTTGCTTTGCCATTACTTTATTTATTAAATTTATTTCCATGAACTAAGTTAGAAATTGAAGCATCGTTCACTTTTTAGCTTTTTATCTAATAATTTTTCCAAAATATTTACGGTGCTAACCTGTTTATTTTCCAGCCATTCTTTGAACGCTTGTAGCATATTCTATCGTGAAGCCGGTTTTTCCTTCCCTGCCAGAATTCAAAGTAATCTGGAATTAAAACATACCCGCCCCAATTAGCTGGTTTTTCAATTTTACTTTTTGATTTGTTTTTGTATTCGATAAAAAGTTTGTCTAAAAAATCTCTGCCGGGAATAATTTTGCTTTGAGGAGAAACTATTGCACTTATCCGGCTTGCTATGGGTCGTGATGAAAAATAATCTTCAGAATTTTTCTCCGGAATTTTCTCTACATAGCCTTCAATCCTTACCTGCCTTTCAAGTTCTTTCCAGTGAAAGACCAATGCCACCAAAGGATTTTGTTTTATTTCCTTTCCCTTTCTGCTTAAATAGTTTGTATAAAAAACAAAACCCTTTTCAGTTACACCTTTCAATAAAACAATTCTTGCAGAAGGTTTTCCGTTTTTATCAGAAGTAGCAAGTGTCATAGCGGTAGGTTCATCAATCTTACAGGTAAGCGCATCATCTAACCATAATTCAAACTGAAGCACAGGATTTTTATTTATCTCATTTTCATCAAGCTTATGCTTGCTGTAATTCTTTCTGATTCCTGAAATCTCTGTCGTCTTCATTTTACAATTACCAGTTTACATCTTATGGTTAATTTCAGATTCCTTGTTTAGAAATTTTCCGTATAGTATAAAAACTTTTTTAATTTTCTCAAGGCTCGTTTTGTTCAACTTCTTAAAATACTCAGCTTCGATATTGACATATTCTTTTTTAAAAGTACGATTCCAGATTCCAACTACCTGACCATTTTGTACAATTGTTGCCTTGAACATTCCGTTTTTCATAATTGCTTTGCCAATATTTTCAGATGGTACAACATCGCCCCTGTCTCTGTAACTGATTATGTATTCATCAAAAGCAGCTAATGCAAAAACAGAATCTTTCTCATTTATGTTCTTCCCGGAATTATTATTAACTAAGTAATTTTTATTATTTATTAACTCAGAAGAAAAATCCTGTTTTATATTTTCAACTGCAATCTTTGCATCTCTTGTTGGTAAACCAGACCACCAGGTAAAATCCTGGATAGTTGCTGGGGAACGGCTACCGAAATATTTTTTTGCAAGCATTGTTAATGATTCATCTCTTGAAAAAGATTTTTTTACCGGAACTCTCTCGTCAAGAAGCGCATAGGTAGGTTTACCTTTTTTAATTGCTCCGCTGCAAATTATACTTTCTAATTCAGCATTAAAAAATATATGTGATGCTCTGTTTTTATCTGTCGGTATTTTAGCAGCATTCAATCTTTCTACCAATTCTTCACGACTTAACTGCCCCTTTTCCAATAAGGATTTTTCAATAATTAAATTGCATTTATATAATACTTTGGGTGTAAGACCAAGCCCGTTATGACGGGTACTTAATGAATTTTTTATTCTATGAGCAGTCAGATTAAGAATCCAATAAATATCATCTGAAGAAACAATGTGCCATGTTGGTCGTAATAAATGTGTTCTTAAAATCTCTCCTTTGTTAAAAGCTTCTTCAACCTTTTGTTCGGTTAAATCCGGGACTCTTAAACCGATAGCCCACTTTACCATTGCAAAATCCTGTGCCTGCATTGCTCCCATATGATCAACAAGTTCTTTTACGCTTGTTATTCCGGATGCTGAGACCTGCTGGCTATGCAATCTTAATTTTGGAATATTGATTTTATCCATTTGTTTAATCAATCTTTCTATGAATTAGAAATGTCTCAGTTCTTAATTCAATCTGTTTGTGTAAAAAGTCTAAAAATTTTCCCAACCCTTTTTTAGTTTCAACAGTTTTAAGCGGGGATTCTTCCAGATATTCTTTTCTTAACTGATTTACCAGGTTAATATCAATATAAGAACCATTTTTAAAATTCAAAAAACTAAAAACAAGAATTGCTGTTTTTAAAACTGTAGCTTTAATTCTGATTGTATAAGGAGAATAACGTGATGGATGAATATGGACAAATTTATCTTCTTCATTGCCTAAACGAAATGTCCAGCTTGATGTATCACTTAATAATAACTGTGAATACTCTTTACCTGAATCACTGCTTAACCACGATTGATAATTTTCTTTTGTAGTTAATTGGTTGGATTGGATGAATGAGTATACCTGACCTAAAATATTTTCCGGCGTTAGACTACCGGTATATAAATCCATCTGGGAGCCACCG
>CAZIDB010000314.1:0-4581 GCA_964537965.1 uncultured Melioribacter sp.
AAGTATGAATACGAAACCTATTTTGAAATTGATGCAGGCATGCAATACATAGACTATGATAAATATTTTTATTTTGCAGACACAACCGCTACTGGCTTTTTTACGCTTGATAATGTTAACGGAAAAAAGCTCTCAGGATTTGTTGATTTCTTGTTCCATACAGGACCAAACGGAGTTTTTTACGGAGGAGTAATTCTTGAAAATCTTAAAGCAGGCAACAGTAATTTTATTCCTTATGCGCCGTCATTAAAACTGAATGCAGCTTACGGTTATTCTTTTTCAAACGGTTTATACGTAGAACCTAAATTAGATTTCTATTCCCATTGCTATACCAACATAGAAAATACTGAGAAGATTTTTGAATTTATTGACGCAGCCGTTAAATTAGAATACAAATTGAGCGATAATTTTAATATTTTTTCTGTCGTCAGTAATATCCTTAACCATAAAAATTATTTTTGGCAGGGATACAGAGAAAAGAAACTTGATTTACTTTTCGGCATAAATTATAAATGGTAACAGGTAACTAAATTTAAATAAAATGAATAAGCAGGAATTAGTTCAAAAGATTACTGAAAAGCTGGGTGCAGATGAGCGCGAAAATAAAATTGCGTTCGAAATTTTTATCGATAAGATTACGAATTACATTGATGAAAATTCTACAATAAGAATCCCGGATATTGGTATTTTCCAATTAAAAAAATACATGAAAAGAAATGCGGATAAAGATAACCCTGCAGATAAAAATCAGGTGCACTATTATCTTCTTGCAGTTCCTTTTTCATTTATTGATGAGGCAAGCGAAATAATTTCATTTAATGTTACCGGGGTTAAAGTAGAAAAGGATATTAATAAATCGCCATTCAGTTTTAGTATAGATAAGCCGATTATACCATTAAAAACCGTTAACAAAAAAGATTTGCTTATTCAGTCTTCATACATCAGGTTACAAAGAAAATTTGAAAATGAAGTTGATAGGTTGTTGGAATCAACCGTGTACCTTGATGATTTTACCATTGATTTCAAACCCACCGAACTTGAGCTTATTGAAATTGATGTCGATTCATCAGATGAAATGTTATATGGGAAAAAATATAACGACAACGGGCCGGGCACAATTCCATGGGATTTTGGTTTTACTGATGACGAAACTGAAAACAAAAGTGAGGAAGATGCTGAGTACTTTAAAAAAGATTTTGAAAAGAAAACCGGGAATATTCTTGATCAGTTTAACATCAGAAAGCAAACAGAGTTTATTGATAAAATTGATTTGACAAGTGATCAGGTTGAGGAAAAAGAAGAGGAAACTAAAGTTGAGTTGGACATTGATGCTTTATATGTTAAAGATGAAAAACCTGAAACAGGAATTTCAAATGAAACTATACAAAATGAAACCGACAGTGATATTAACGTAAAAAACTTTTCTATGAATCATTTTACCGCGAGTGCCCCAATAGATGAAACCGAAGAACCGGAAGATGATCTGATAGAAAAGAATGAAAACTTTGTTTCAAAACCTGTGGAAGAAGTAGTTGAAAAGGAAAGTTCGAATACTCTTTTCTGGGTGCTTATCTCAATTATTATAGTTATTACATCAGCAAGTTTATATTATTACTTTTTCATTGTAAAGAATGCGGAAAATAATTCCGGCGAAGAAAGTGTACAGCAATACAATAAAAGTTATCAACCTCCTGTAACTGTTGATTCATCTTATTCGGGCAATGATACATTAAAAAAAGCAGAAACAGTTCCAGCACAGACAAATGTTGCCGAAGTTCAGACAGATTCTTTGATAAGAACTGACAACAAATCAAAGCATGTGGGTGGAAATTTTTATACCGATGGGAATACGTTTACCTACCAGGTTTCTTCATGGAAATCCAAATCCACTGCCGAGAAAGATGCTCAAAGGCTGAGAGCTTTAGGTTTTGATGCTTATCTTACAATTAAAAATCCGCAGTCAGTATCACCCTGGTATCTTGTTAGAGTTGGTAATTACTCAAGTCTGCAAGAAGCCAGAAATGAAGTAATAAATATAAAATAGAAATTTAAAATCAGTTAAGGATTAAAAGATGAATTTATTAGATATGTTCTTAAAAGGCGGCGTTGTAATGTGGCCTATTTTGCTTTGCTCAATTATTGGTTTGGCAATTATTATTGATAAGTACCTTGTTATCCGCCGTGCAAGAACAAACGTTCCTAATTTTATGATTAAAATTCGAGGCTTTCTTAAAAAGAAAGATGTAAGCGGAGCCAACCAGTTATGTCTTGAAGAAAAATCACCTATTGCAAATATTGTTCGTAAAGGTTTAAGAAAATATAAGTATGGACATGAAAGAGTTAAAGAAGCAATTGAAAATGCTGGCAGGCAGGAAATAAGCAAGCTTGAAAAAGGATTACCTCTTTTAGCTACAATTGCAGGTGTTGCCCCAATGCTTGGATTTTTGGGAACAGTGACAGGAATGGTATCTGCATTTATGATTCTGCAGGAATTGCAGGGAGCAGCCACACCTTCTGACCTTGCAGGAGGAATATGGGAAGCTTTAATTACGACGGTGTTTGGTTTAATTGTCGGCATAGCGGCACTAATTTTCTATAATGATATTCTCGGTTCCATTAATAAACTTGTAGCTCAGATGGAAGCTGTATCTACTGATGTTGTAGATGTTATTGAAGAAACTGCCACGGGTAACGTGAAAGATGACGAGATAGAAATTGACCTGGAAGGTTAAGAATGAAATTTAAAACAAGCAATCAACCATTGGCAGCTTTCAGTCATTCATCTTTGACTGATATTACGATGCTGCTTTTAATATACTTTCTTTTAACTTCTCAGTTTGTAATGCACTCGGGATTAAAGGTTAAGCTGCCGGGTTCTAAAACCAACGAGCAGGCTGTGCAAACCAAAATGATTATTACGGTTACTTCCGACGGACGAATTTATGCAGGAGCAGAAGAAACTTCTATAGCTGAATTACCGACAAAGCTTAGTATTTTGAAAAGCCAGACGAATGAGAATAACTTAATCATAAGAGCCGATAAAACTGTTCAGATAGAATTGATAATTAAAATTATGGACACCGGAAAGGGAATAGGAATAGATAAATTTACAATTGAAACAGAAAAAGTAACTGAGAAATGACAATTTTCAACATCAGAATAAATCCGCTCATATTTTCAATTGTTTTTCATCTGCTGCTGCTCTTACTTTTTTTCCTTATAAAGTTTACAATTGATTATCCTGCAAGAGAATTTATAGAGTTAGGATTTGGAAATTCCGGAAGTGGTTTTCCATCCGGAGGATTATCATCTCAGTTTGGAATGATACAACAATCGGCTTCCACAGAGCAACCATTAAACCAAAACAGGGAAGTAAAGGAAGTTCAGTTACCTACCTCGGAAAATACAGAAGATGATAATGTTATAAGTCAGGCAGAAAAGAGTAAGGATAAGAACACTGAAACCAAATCGGAAAAAACTAATGTAAATGATGCGAACAATAAAAAATCAAGTTCTGCAATGGGAGCAGGTGGAGAAGGACCAGCAGGATTTGGAGTTGATATTGATTTTGGCGGAAGGGGAATAAGAAAAATATATAGTTACTCACTTCCAAAATATCCTGAAGGTGTTTTGAAGGAGATTGATGTTAAACTAAGATTTACAATTCTGCCCGATGGTACTGTCGGTACAATAATTCCTTTAATGAAGGTTGACAGCAGGTTAGAAAATGCAGCTATAAACTCGTTAAGACAATGGCGGTTTGAACCATTACCTAAAAGTCAAAAACAGTTTGATCAGACAGCTATTATAGTTTTTCCGTATCGTCTTCGTTAGCTTTTACCGGATCTTTACCAAAAAACATTTTAAAGAAAAAATATTCCCCGAGTGAAAGTAAGGATAAGGAAAAAGTATCCCTGTCAAATTGAATTCCCAATCCTTCCTTTTCCATAATTATTTTTGCAAACATGCCCGTAATTGCCCATCCAACAGTGAAAAGAATTACAACCAAACCTGCATTCAGAAAAGCGGCAGAGAGCGATTCGGTTTGCCACTTCTTGGTAAAAATATAAGTAATGAAAATAAGATGAGCGCAAAATATTAAAGCAGTAATCATAATTAGACTTCTTTGTTTTTGTTTCTGTTGTTAAGTATCTGCATACCAATTAATCCACCGGCAATTCCAAAAATTGAATTGACGATAAAACTACTTACAAAAACCGATATGAAATAAATAAATGAAAAGCCGTAGTTATTAATATCATCGGAGATACGATACATTAAATCCATAACTTCTTTCCAGATTGGGCTTGCCGGAAGGTCATCAATCATCTTTTCAACTTCAGCAAGGCTTGCAGCTATTTCATTTGTACGTGTTATAAATATTATAAGTATATCAAGGACTGATCCGAATATTGCAGCAAAAATGCCGGTTAAAAGTCCGAATACTGCAGCATCACCTGCTTTAATAGCAGAGAAATTGTTTTCTGCCCTTTGATGCAAAATCAGCGAGAAGACTGCTGCAGCAGGAATTATAAGACAACAGGAAAAACTCTTAACAACAGGAACAATATTCAGAACCCC
>CAZIDB010000315.1:0-4578 GCA_964537965.1 uncultured Melioribacter sp.
TCCGGTATAATGGAGTCAGTCTGAGCTCCAATCTTTCTCGCAAGATCCATACAATAATCAGCTTCATGACGCAGAGGAATATATTTTTTTCTATCCACATATTTTGTAAAAGTGAGATACTGAAACAATTTATGTCCCACTCCAATTCTTTCCTTAATTCCCGCAAAAAAAAATAAATAATTAATTTTCTCGTTAGGAAGGAGCATTAAAGCAGTATTAAACTTGTATGTTCTGATTTTTCTCACCCAATTAAAGAAAGAGAATTCCTCTTTCTCCGGTTCGAAGACGATTATTTCATCTACATAAGGATTATTCAAATAAATATCTTTTGTATATGAGCGAAGCAGAACAGCAATAAAACTATCGGGATATTGCTTTTTAATTTCCCTTGGAATGGCAGTAGACAGCACAACATCGCCAATTCTATCCGGTCTTGAAATTATGATTCGCTTCTGTTTCATAAAATAAATTAAAAGATAATTTTTGTATTTTTAGCTATGCAAAAAAAGATCGCAATAATTACTTCCGGGCATCCACCCTATGATGAAAGAATTTATAACAAATTCACTTATACTTTTTCAAAATATAACTATAAAACCATTATTATTTCATCAATTGCAGAAATCCGGCAGGAAGAAAATAACATTGAGATTCTGGGCTTTTACGGTAACAACTTAACCAAAAGAAAAAAGATTTTCAAATTTGCCGAACTGTTGGAAAAGTATTCTCCGGACATTATAATTTGTTGCGAACCACTGACAATATTAGCCGCTTCAATCTACAGAAAGAAGAAATCCGGACCTACAAAAATCATTTCCGATATAACAGAGTGGTATCCTGAAAATGTTGCATTCAGGAAAAACGGGATAAAAAGATTCGTGAGCTACTTAGTTCTTTATCTTTTTAATCTCTTTACATCCAATCTTGCAGACAAGCTTATTGTAGGTGAAATTGGGAAATTGAAACGCTACAATCTTATTGCTCCAACGAAAGATAAAAGGATCATAGGTTATTACCCGCCGCTAAAATATTTCCCGGAAATTCTGAACAAAACCCTAAAACAAAATTTTATTGTTTGTTTTTCAGGAATTATTTCCAAGGAGAGAGGAATTTATAATGTCTTAAAAGTTATGAACCTTCTTAAAGAAAGAAATCCCGGGACAGAAATTAAATTAAGAGTTATAGGTAAGTTCGAATCTGAAGATGACAGAAATAAATTTGAAGCTAATATTAAAACGATGAGCATTCAACCCGAGATGGTTCCCTGGACAAATTATGCAGATTTTCCATACCAGCTTGAAGATGTTCACGTTTGTATTGATTTGCGCGAGAAGAACTTCATATACAACAATTCCCTGCCGATAAAAATATTTGATTATCTTGCCTGTGGTAAACCAATCATATACTCGGATATAAAACCGCTAATGAATGAGAAGTTTATTGAATCGGTCGGCTTTTTGGTTAATCCTGGTGAAACTCTGGAGGTTGTTAAGAAATTAGAGATTTATTTGAATGACAGAGATTTATTAGAAGAGCATTCAAAAGATGCACGTAGATTATTTGAGAACAATTTTAATTGGGAAAAGATAGAACAGAACTTAATTGATTTTCTTGGAGATGATTGAACTTTTCACAGTATCAGGACTTCATTATAACATTCTTCATTCCTGTGAGAGAAAAAACCAAGTAAGAAAAACTTATCAGTAAAGCTATATCAACAAACAGAAGTTTGAAATAATTGGTAATGATAAATGCCAAAGCACCGAATATTATAAACACAATTATTTCTGTCCTCTGGTAATAAATCTCAATACTTCTTGAAATAATAAACAGATAAATACAACCAGCAATAAAACTAATCATTGTTGCTAATGCAGCGCCCATCAGATTCATTTGGGGAATTAAAATAATATTCAACACAATATTCACAATAAAAGCAATTAGATCCGAAACAAGAAAATGGTAACTTTTGTTTGCCACATATGGATATACTGAATAAAACGAGCTTAATCCTGAAAAGAGATACCCAATCATTACGACCGGTATAATAGGAATGCCACCAACGTATGCAATATTGAGAATAGAAAAATCAGAAACCTTAAACCTGAACAAATCATCTATAAAGCAATTTGTTATTAAGAAAATAAGAATACTTGTAGCAAGCAATTTGGAAAAACTTAATCCTAACGAATATGAAAGATCCGTACTTTTTTTATATAACCGTAACGAATAAGGTGTCCACGCCGTTCTGAATGAGATAACGAATAAATTCATTACCATTGCAATACGGTAGGAGAAGCTATATAAACCAACAGCCGTTTTATCAAGAAACTTATCAAGTAAAAATCTGTCGATGATATCAACGAACGTTGATAATAATCCGGAAATTAAAAGCGGTAAAGAAAAGATTAAAAGTTTTACGAGCGCTTCTTTCTCCATTTTTAATTTCAAATAATTTTTCAGAACCGGAATAATTATAAAGACAGAAAATATTCCCGATAATAATTGAGCCTGCATAATTCCGAGAACACCGTTATGCTGGTAGTAAACAAAAAATAAATTGAAGACTAAATTAAAAACAGCCGAGATTGAAGTATAGTAAACAACCTTTTGCGATTTTTCCTGTGTCTTTATCAGGTGAAGAATTGTGTAGAATAAAGTATCGACAAATAAAATCCAGATTATATAACGGATTAAAACCGAACCATTATCATTACTGAAAAGCAGGACTGACAATTCTTTGTTGAACATGTTCAGACTTACAGATATTATCAGCGATACAGAAATGATAAAGAAAAACAACGTGGAAAATAATCCTTTACGTTCTTCTTCATCTTCAGTTTCAAAATAATATTTTGTGAAAGCTGAGTACAACCCACCCTGGTAAAGCGCGGAAAAGATTACATAGCAAGCCATTATTAACGAATATGTACCGTATTCATCAACAGGAATAAGGTTTGAATAAAACGGAAGAAGAATAAAACTTAATGACCTTGAAAAAAGATTTCCGACGGTGTACCATATTGTTGACCTGAATAAACTCATATAAAATTCTTCAACCTGTATAATTCATAAAGTTTATTATTTACGCTTTCAAAGCTATGATATTTTTTGATCCATTGTTTACCGGCTTCCCCAAGCTGCTTACGCAATTCTTTATTATCAATCAGTTCAATTAATTTATTGAATAGGTCATTTCCATTATTCGCTACAACAAAAGGATTTTCAGGAAGCCAGCCATTATACTCTTCGGACATATTTGTTATTGTTGGCAAACCCATACCAAGGGATTCAAGTCCGGCTTTACCGTACCCGGTTCCGCCCATCGTTCCCCCAACCTGGTCAATGGAAATATCGCACTTACTTTTTTCCTGCAATAAATAATCACGGGACTTATTTTCATGGAGGATGAATTCAATCTTTCTTTCCTTCTTTACCTTTTCAATCACGTCAATGATGATCTCTGTGCCTTTGAATTTTCTGTTTGTTGGTGTATGTATAATTTTCACTGAGTCAGAATTGCTTTCCTTCATAACCGGCAATTCAGAAATATCATAAGGATAGAACAAATAATGTAAATCTTTTTTAAGCGCGAGATGATCGAACTCCGAAGTAATATTTAAATCCGAGATCTCATCAAGTTCTTTAATAATTCCTCTCGTTCTTAAATCGCTTCCATAATAACAGCAAACTATTTTCTTACCCATTTGCTTCCATTTTTTAGCCTGATTTGCATCTCTGTAGAAATCCAAACCAGCATCATAATGGATTATATCATAGTCGTTTAAATCATATTCTTCAATCAAATGATTGATTTTATTTCTTTTCAGTGCATCACTAAAATCAAAATAAAACTTCTCAACAAAATTCTTTGGCTTGAATTCCGGAACAACGAGATTTTTTTCTTTCTCGCGTTCAGATAATTTTTTCCTTCTCCAAAATTTGGCTAATGGAAAATTCGGAAGCGGCAGATTAAGACATATATCTTCCGGGAACTGACGTGGATTTTTATGAAGCGTAATTAACCTGGATTTGTCTCCGCAGGCAAGATGCATTTTATAGAAATCATACGGAACTCCGGCGTAATTTTGTGGAGCAATATGAAGTATTTTAAGCATCGGTTACCAAATATAAATTAAGTCTGCGCTTAATTTAATAATTTTATCAAAGATCTTTGAAGAAATAATCTCTGAATATTCCTCTTGAACCGAAATTCTCTTTGAAACGACCAAGGCCCCAGTTGGGATCCATATTTACAGTGAAAATTCCAAAATCAAGATATTTAAATCCTTCACCCTGGTACCTCTTCATTATCTCATAGAACAGAAGATTTACAGGACGATATTCCTGGTAATCGTCATTGTGGCTGATGTAAAAAGCTAAAACAACTTTGGGATTTGCGCTGAAGTTACAAACTCCTGCTATCAATTTGCTTTCAAGAAATGCTCCCCACAACCTAACTCTTGTTGGGAATAAATCTTTAATAAGAAGTAACTCATCAAGTGTATGAGTTGGATTTACATTATGACGCATTCTTAAATTTCTTTTAAGGATTTCATAATACTCCTCAAATCTTTC
>CAZIDB010000316.1:0-4514 GCA_964537965.1 uncultured Melioribacter sp.
CAGCCGAAACTCATTACCGGGAAAGAAGTGTCCGGCAAAACAGAAAGAGCATTCCATTCAACAACAGGGGCGGAGTTCTTAATTGGATATTTAATCTGAGCGGGAGTCGGATCTATTACGCCAATATCATAAAACGAATCGCCCTTATCATAAACACCATTTTTATTTTTATCCAGGTATAGTTCTGGTCCGTAATTAATACCATTTTGAACAATTGAATTATCGTAAACGCCGTTACCAGCATTATCAACAGCAGAAACTTTGAAATAGTAACTTGTATCTTTTGCGCCAATCTGCAGCGCAAATGTGCTGTCGTTAGAAGATGAAAAATGCCAGTTTACATTATCCCAGGTAAAATAATAACCAACAATTAAACCGTCCGGGTCATCACCCCACCAGTGAACCTGAACCTTGCTTTGCTGCTTTGATATTTCGGTATCAGGGTAAAGCGAGATAAATGTTTCCGGTGCTTTATTGCCGATGAGATTATCCGTAATCTTCTCATTGCACGAAGCTAACAGAAGTATCAACAGAATTAAAAATGTATTTCGAAAATATTTCATCACATCAAATTATAATTTATAAAATATGATATCCCGGGAATACCGGGACATCATCCTGAAAACTTTTATTTAACAAGCATCATCTTCTTTGTAAAGTTGTAATCGCCGGATTGAATCTGGTACAAATAAATTCCGGACGTCATATTATCAGCATTAAAGATTACTTTGTATTCACCTGCTTTCTGATTAGAATTAACAAGTGTTTTAACTTCCTGACCAAGTACATTAAATATCTTAACCTTTACAAATCCATCTCTTGGAATGCTGTAGGAGATTACAGTTGACGGATTGAAAGGATTGGGATAGTTCTGTGCTAAATTATATGATGCTGTTCTAACATCTTTTTTATCTTCAACTGAAACAGGTATATATCCAACGAAGTCATCATTTTTTCTTGGGCACAACTTATAATTGCTGAATGATTGCCACAACACACCGCTAAGGCTTTCAAATTTATCACCAATCAGTAATTCTACATTAGGAACAACAACCATTGATGAATCCCAAAGGTTATGATAGTTACTGTTGCCATCCTGTAATTCTACTCTTGTATTAACGTTTGAAACATCTGCAACCAATATTTCGCCGTAATTATAATTTGTTCCGGCATTTGGACCATGACCACCGTCAGCGTTATCATCCGTTACATTAAGGTCTTTATATGTAATTAAAACACCCTCGTACATTTCTGCGCTCAATGTTCCGTTTGATAATGTACCAATATCTGATGTAGGAACTTCAACCGCTTCCGGTACCGGGTTGCCGGATGATTGAACAATGATCTGAGAGATTGTATCAATTCTTGTATTGTTATTGCTTTCAACAATAACACCGGAAACAGTTACAAGGTCCCCTTTCTTTAATGTTAATGGTTCAACACCATACAGCCATATACCGCTCCATGGTCCGCTTCCGTTCTGCATATAAACTCTCGCACCACCGGATCCGCCATCACCATTTAAATCAGATGTATCTGCCGTAACCACACCAGATACCGTTACGTGATAATTATTAAATCCTGTGTACCCGCTTCCGAATGGCGAATACTGAATATCCTGGATTGTAAGATCACGGTTAAGTACCAGATAAAAATAATTACTTTTTGCAGTATCGGCAGGAGTCATTGATGTATTGCCGGTATTGTCGGTTGCTTTAATAAAGAATTCAACAAGTGCTGAATCTTTTACTCCGGGAATTGTACCTACTAATAAAGTTGTGTCTGCTGACTTCGTCATTGCAATACTATCAAACGCAGCGCCGTTCAGACTATAAAAAACTTTTGCGTCTTTTACCCAGCCATCAGGATCTTTAATTGTAGCAGAAACATTAACAGGTGCATCAGGTCCAACCACATCAACATTTCTCCTTATGTTTGCGATAGAAGGAGGATAAACTGAAATTTTCATATCGTTCGGGTAAAGTGGAACTAAGTAGTAACCATAGTCATCATTCCTTGTAGTAACTATTCCGCGAATATAATCAAGTACGCTGCCATTAATAGGTGGATCATAATCTCTTAATTTTATACTGCTTCTTTTGTAATAACAGGACTGACCATAAATCATAATTTTATTTCCCTGGTCATCATTTATTACGAATGTATTTGTAGCGCTTGTACCAGCATCTCTGTCGCTTGTAATAACATTTCTGAACTCAACATACATACCTTCATATTTTTCTGCTTCATTTTTAAGCTTATTATTCTCTTTGATATCAGAAAGTTTAAGAACTATAGGGTCAGGTCTTTTAGGTAATTGTTCAACTATATTTACCGGAGTAACCGGATTTAATAACATCATCAGCTCTGTGGTAGTATTGTACTCAGTAACAACACCTGTAAATTCAACTACCTGGGCTGTATCAACCAGATCAAAGAATGTATTCTGAACCCCGGCAGTACTGGTATCATTCTGCAGAACATTTAAACCGCACCATGCACTGTCAGTCGGATCCTGGATGTAAGTCACCCATCTTCCACCGGCAGAAATAATAATATGCCTGTTTGATGAAGGATCAACAACCGGGCTAACCATAATTACACCTCTTACTCTAACAGTATCACCGTTAAGAGGAGAAGGAGCATCGCCTTTAGCAATTACACTATCAGCGAGGTATTGTATATCCCGTAAAGTAACAAGCGGATATTCAGTTTGAGCAAACTGGGTTACCATTGCGAACAATACAAATAAAAATAGTAAACGTGTTTTCATTTATACTCCAAATGAATTTTCTTTATAAACTTTTCTATTTTATGATTAAAAATTTTCCTTTTTTAATATCACCGTTAGCTAAATCCTTTACGGTAAATAAATACAAACCGGTTGCAATTGCCTGATCACTACCGGAAACCAGATCCCATGCATGTTCTCCACCAGACATAGTTTGCGTAGCGTCTTTAGCATAAGTTTCAAACCATCTTAAGTCAGATGAATTACTTGTCTGGTCGTGATCAATTCTTTTTATAACATCACCTGAAAGTGTGTAGATTGTAATTTCACATTTTGCAGGAAGGTTATAAAAATAAATCTTTCTAAGTCTCTCAGATGTGCCATCCCAATAAGCATTACCATAATAAGGATTAGGATAAACGCCAATCTCAGCATTTTTATCGGATGTTGCTGGTGTACCGGGTAATACGCGTTTTGCGTTCACAAGAACACTTGATTCAAGACTGCCAAGATTATTTTCAACATCTCCTTCATCAAAAGCCGTAACAGAAAATGTATATTGCCAGCCATTCAACAGGTTATCAATTTCAAACCTGTAATAATATTTTGTTGTATCATCATCAAAGGTTACGGGCGAATCAAGTTTGATATAACTGAAGCCGGTATTGTAGCCAATTGAATTTCCGGTGCTGTCAAAATCAGCAACCACTATCATAGATTCCTGTAAATTCTGCGAAGTTGTAAGATCATAACCTGAGTTAGTTCTGTATATTCTGTAACCTTCAAAGTCTTTCTTGGATGAAATCGGATCGATCGATCCTTCTGCTCTCTTATTCCAGTAGATTGTTGCTTTCTGGCTTTCAGGAATTACCTTTACTTTTGGAGGAAGAGGCGGAGACGGTAAAATGTAACGGGTAATCTTTCCGTTACCGTCAAGATCTTCTGATGATTCAAGAATACCATTCCCGTTTTTATCTTCACCATTATATGCTCTTAATGCCCAGCCCGCATTCAGATATAAATTTTTTCTCTGTTCCGGCGAATCAAGTGCCGGTGAATCAGATCCGTATTTCTTAGCGCATACAATTGCATATGTTACATTAATTGAATCACCGGGAGCAATGCTTCTGTATGGTCCGGAAGACAACATAATTGAGCGGTTACTTGGCACTTTAAGATCCGAAGGTTTAATGCCGTTTCCGTACCTGTTATTTCCACCGAAATAACCAAGCATTTTTTTGTAACGGTCATTATCATTTTGAGGAGCAAAAAAGTTTGGATCGGCAGTATTTCTGAACTGCCAGCTTACAAAATTCACACTATCATATTTCGTATTCGATCCAAGAAACTGAACGCCAAAGTAACTATCTGAAAATCCAACATCACCGGTTGCATCAAATTCATATGCAATTTTTAATGTATCAGCGTAACCATCACCACCTTTATTAAAAAACGATGACCCTGTTCTTGGTGAGGTAATGTTTGTATTTCTAACAACTGCATCAGTCCATAAGCCAACATAAACATCATTTACATATTTGTTAGATGTATTTTTAATCCAGTAATTCATTATCACAAAAAAGTTGGCAAAGGAATAATTCCATGCATAACATTCCTGGTGAATTGATAAGCCAAGTGGTACGTGATCGGTTATTAATTCTCCGTTTGAAAGAGTAAGATTTGTATCTACATAATCCATCACAAAATCCTGATGAGAAATTGCATCAGGACTAAAATACTTTGAGTCGAGCAGAGATGATCTTTCTACAACTTTACTGCCTTC
>CAZIDB010000317.1:0-4490 GCA_964537965.1 uncultured Melioribacter sp.
GCAAACTGGTTCCTGTTCGGGCATAGCGGTTATGAATATATTGACCTTGGAAGATTTTTTCAGGTTGCATTATTTATTGGTTTGCTGCTCTGGTTGTTTCTTATGGTACGTGCAATTAAACCAGCAATTAAAAAAGGTGATGAGCAAAAACCTATACTTATTTTATTTTTAATCTCTTCAATCGCAATTGCACTATTCTATGCTGCTGCATTGGTTTACGGTAAGCATACAAACCTGGGAATTGTTGAGTACTGGAGATGGTGGGTTGTTCATCTTTGGGTTGAAGGCTTCTTTGAAGTTTTTGCGACAGTTGTAATTGCGTTTCTTTTTGCGCGGTTAAAATTAATAAGCGTAAAAACAGCAAGCGAGGCAACTATTCTTTCTGCAACAATATTTTTATCCGGAGGAATTATAGGAACGCTTCACCATTTATATTTTTCCGGAACCCCTATGGTAGTAATTGCACTTGGTTCAGTCTTTAGCGCATTGGAAGTTGTCCCTCTTATTTTTGTTGGATATGAAGCGTGGGAGAATATCAGGTTATCCAAAGCAAAACCATGGGTACAAAAATACAAATGGCCAATTTATTATTTTGTCTCTGTTGCTTTCTGGAATTTACTTGGAGCCGGTTTATTCGGAT
The DNA here is from genome assembly GCA_964537965.1 of uncultured Melioribacter sp. Taxonomy (GTDB): domain Bacteria; phylum Bacteroidota; class Ignavibacteria; order Ignavibacteriales; family SURF-24; genus SURF-24. The sequence continues at coordinate 641 of CAZIDB010000317.1, forward strand.
TCATGATAAATCCGCCTATTGCTTTGTATTATATGCAGGGTTTAAATACCACACCGGTTCATGGTCATGCCGCGCTTTTTGGCGTTTACGGAATGCTGGGAATTGGCCTCATGTTATTTACATTAAGATCAATCAAGCCTGATATTGAATGGAATGAAAAGGCATTAAAATTTTCCTTCTGGTCAATTAATTTCGGATTGTTTGCAATGGTAACATTCAGTTTGCTGCCTGTGGGATTGATGCAGACATGGGCATCTGTTGAATACGGATACTGGTATGCAAGAAGCGCTGAATTCATGCAGACTTCCGTTATGAGCACTTTCAGATGGCTGAGAGCTTTTGGTGATACTATCTTTGCAGTTGGTGCGGTAGTGTTAGTCTGGTTTACGTTCAGCCTTTCAATAAAATATATAAAATGGAAATCTTAATTAACTTTAATGAGATAAAATTTCTGTTCTGTTCAGGATATAAATATTATTTAAAATGATACTATATTTTTCATTAAATTCTCTCGTAAAAGTAGTTGATTAAGGATTATATATTAAATTGCTGATTAAAAAAAATTTGTGTTTTATTTTTTGGAAGGAGAATGATTACTTAATTGTAAAACAGATCATTTTCCTTCTTTTAATTCTATTAATAGGAATAGTCGTTACATCTGAATTACATAAATTTCTAGACATAAAAATTTTCGATGAAAGTTATTACTTATCAAATGGTATAAGAGCATTTAACAATTTTCCGAAAGCCGAAAATTCACCCTTATATTCTTTATGGTATCTTAGTCTCAGCCTAATCCAACCCGAATATATTAAACTTTATTTTCTTAATTATCAGATATTAACGATCATAAATGCATTACTTTTATTCATACTTCTAACTAAGAATAGGGTTTCTCCTTTGATTAGTTTCATATTATCAGTTTTCTTCATGATCTCATCAACAAATTTTCATACAGAACCTCATGTATCGCATTTATGTTTATCATTAATATTATTAACACTCATAATTATCCTAAATAAAAAAATTACCGCTAAAATTTTTGCTGTGATTATTTTTATAGTACTGCTTGCTTCTTATATTCGGCCGGAATACTATTTATGCTTTTTATTATTAATCATTTTAAACATCATTTTAGTAATCAAGCGAACATTAGTAATTACAAAAAGTGACCTTCGATTATATATAATTTTTTTTGCTACAATAATATTTTTTCATCTTATTTTTGGGTTTATGGAGTTTAATGGAAAGAGAAGCTATATCGCATTTAGTCAACATTACGTTGTAAATTACAACAGATGGAACAATATACCTAATGACCCCTGGAATAATTATAAAGACATAATTAGTAATGAATATAAGGATGCAAATTCCATTGCTGAGGCTTTCTTAATCAATCCATACTCATTTTTAAAACATATTGTAACTAACATTTCTAATTCTTTTCATCTTATAATGGATAAATCCACAGAAGTTATACTTCCCAATAAAGTATTTAAATTACACTTGCCACAAAGGATTCCATTAATTATTCTATTTATATTTATCACAACATTCTATTTGCTTTATAGAAGGTATAAAGAAGTACCAGTAAAACATTTTGAAGGTAAATTAAAGCTCAATTTTTTACAATTCTTGGTTCTTTTCTTTCTGTTTATCCCCGTTATTTTAGCATCTATATTTATTTATCCAAGAGATCATTATTTACTCCTGCTTACACCAATTCCATATTTAATTATAATTCAATTCAACAAAAATCTATTAAATAATAATATAGGTAAGAAGACAAAAGTATTGATATATATGATTTGTATCGGGATTATTTTTATCATATTGCCAAAGACTAAATCCTATTATCCATCAAATCAAAAACAACCCATATTAAACACTATAGATTTTGTAAAGAATCTTAATATTAAAACGAGAGTTAATATATTCGAAAATGAAGGGGGGGCATTTAGTATTTATTTAGGTAAAAATTATAATTGGATAAACATAGCAACAAAGAAACAAAAATTTTTTAGGTTTTTATCTGGGGAAAAAATAAATATGATTTATTTATCATATAAATTATTAAATGATAAACGAATGAAGAGCGATGACGAATGGTTATACTTTTTAAATAATTTATCAGACTACAATTTCAGACAAGTGTCTCCATCGTATGGGTATTCCTTCCTTATACATAACTCTTTGCTATCCCAATAAACAACATAAAAGGTGTCTTTATGATTATTATTAAATTACAGTTTAATAATAATTTTCATTTCAGTCTTTAATTGTGATAAATTATTGACATCTCTATTTCAATTCTGAGATTGCACTGTTGTATTGAGGTAGTGCCTCTTCATTCGGATTATCTTTTTCTTTTGTCTGGTAGTTTTCAACAATTTTACTAAATGCTTCTTTATATTTTTTTATAGTAGGTTCATCTTTTATTTTAAGTTTTTCATAAAGCCTTTCTGCCTGAAGCATAAAGATTTCTATTTTAGATTGAATTATCTGCGGGAACAGGTTTCCATCCGTTTCAATTGATAGGAACGGCAAATCTTCCAGATCAATATTTGGAATATCTTTGCGTGATGAAAGCTTCTTTCCTTCAACATTCATCTCAACATTAAGGATTGATTCTGCAACTCTTGACGGCATGCAACCAAACGGACCAATTGAAATAACTCCGCAAACCTGATCGATTATTTCATGTAAAGCTGAACCGGTTGTCAGTATCGCCTCACCTTCAAGATCTTTACTTATAAACGGCAAGGCATTGTTTATTGCTTCTTCAACTTTAATCATATTGTATTCATAAAAGCCGGATTTGGCTAAAGCATGTTTTATCTTCCGCTCGTAATCTCTTTGAACATAATCCCTGATTTTGAATTTTAACTTATCGCTTATTGAAAAAGGTTTATTGGAATTTGTTGCCGCTAGGAAGTTTGAATAATAAACATACTCACCAATCGGAGCAGTCCTAACAATAAAATTTTTCTTAAAAAGTTTTTCGAGCAAATCCATTCTTGAAAACTCATCGTGGCGGACAAATATTTCTCCTGTTAGTAATACTTTTTTAGCAGAACTAATTTCTTCCTTCCTTGGAATAGATAAGATTGATATTGCAAATGATTCAAGGTTTTTAATGAATTGCTTTAACGAAACTTTTGCGAATGAATCCAACAGAATATTATAAGCATTTTCAAAAATCAGATTTGCCTCTTCACGGTTAACAGCAATTGCCTGGATAGCGTTATAAATATCTTTTAAAACATCGGAAACAGTTACTGCAACCCAGCCGCGTATTACAAATTCATTACTCAATCCGCCGTAGGAATCTTCATCAGTTAAAGTGTAAATGCCAAAATTATCCATCTCTCTTTTAGCAATAAGGTCTTCAAGAAAAACATGGTATTGCCCAAGCCGGCAGGGACCGTCTCCTTTTGCCATGAATAATAAAGTTTTTTCATTCTCATCAGTCCGGTTATTATAATATTCAATCATCTGGCCAGCATTAAGCTGCAGCGGAAGGCATTCTTTACAGGTAGAATTCCCTCTCCCAACCATCAGTGTTTCAAACGAATAAACTGGAAGAGCGACTGAATTTATTCCAACCGCCGTGAAAGCCGCAGAGAAGAAATCTGATCCTATTTTGCCCATGCTTGGTACAAGCATTTTGACTGAAGGATCAGTAATCGATACTTTATTGCCAAAGGAATCTTCAATCCAATGCGAATCTATTACCTTTAACGGGCGGTATCTTTTGGCTGCGGTAGGTTTATCGAAATTTTTATTCAGCTCTCTGCAGCTTTTAAATATATCTAATGCAGCTTCTATTCTCGTATTAATACCCGCATCG
>CAZIDB010000318.1:0-4485 GCA_964537965.1 uncultured Melioribacter sp.
TTTCCCGCCTGAAGTCCGGTTCTATAAGTGTTGCCATTAACTCTGTATTCATCACCAACTTTGCCGCACCATATTAATCCGTCCTGAAAGATTAATCCATTCTTTTGGTAATCATCGCCATTCCACAAAAATCCGGAATAACTATTTTCTTGATTTGATCCAGAGCCATTATTTGAAACCCACATTTTACAATTATTAATTGAGATATAATTGTAATGATCGTTGGCGTTCGGTTTAGATAACTCATTTTCTTTTTGACCGAAGAGAGTACAGCTAAGTAATAAGAAAAAATAAATCCGGGTAATGATTTTCTGTAATTGCATTTCTGTCTGTTTATGAATTTTAAAAACTGATTAAAGAATAATCGTTGTTATTCCTAATCAAAGTTATTAGTCAAATAAAATTTCCCTTAATAGATAAATTATAATGTCTGGTTAAAAACAGATCCCAGCTTTCTTCTGCATCTCTTCTAATAAAAAGGTTAATCACTCATTAGTATAAAAGAGAGAAGGAGATTTATCTCTAAAAAAAATTTATTTAATTTATTCCAAACATAAGATAAATTATTTTTCAAAATTTATCTTTTGGAATTCACATCGAAAAATATTAAAATTCACATCGAATAATGAGTATTTTTTTGGAAAATAATTTTGCCCCTCTCAGGAATTAGGTTTATAAGATTTTTATTATCCGCGTTACTGGTTTTATGTTTTTTTAATAGTCTATTTGCGCAGGTTAAAAAATCTACTATATCAGGATTGATAACAGATGCATCAAATGGCGAAGTGCTAATTGGTGTTAATGTCGTCGTATATAAGGATAGTCTTATCTCCACCTCTATACCTTTAAAAGGCGCCGCCACAAACAAATACGGCTTTTACGCTTTACCGGAAATTGACTACGGAGTTTATTACATAGCATTCAGAAATATTGGTTACAAAGTTGAGGTTAAAAGAATTGAGGTAACCAGGTCATCGGGAAATATCAGGCTGAATGTTCAGTTGAACGAAGAAAGCGTTACACTTGATGAAGTAACAATAAAAGGTGAGCGAAATACTAAAGCAGAGATAAGTACTGTTGATGTTTCTCCTGATTTAATTAAGCAGCTTCCCTCATTAAGCGGCGAGGTAAATGTTTTTAAGTCTCTTGAGTTTATTCCCGGTGTAAAGGTAGCAAACGAGCTTTCAAATGGAATCTATGTCCGCGGCGGATCACCTGATCAAACTCTTACTTTACTTGATGGAGTGATTGTTTATAATCCGTCACATCTTGGAAATTTTGCAAGCACTTTCAACTCGAACGCACTTCAGGATGTTCGGTTATTAAAAGGCGCTTTTCCGGCTGAGTACGGCGGCAGGCTTTCATCCGTCCTTGATATAAAACTTCGGTCAGGTAATAAGCAAAAGTCAAAGGGGACTATTGGGCTTGGTGTAATCAACTCCGGTATAAATATAGAAGGACCGTTAGGAGACAATTCAACAATCATGCTATCAGGCAGAAAAATGTATTATGATTTTCTGCAGGAGAATTTTATAAAGAAAAATACTTCACCAAGATATAAATTTTTTGACCTGAACGGGAAGATAAACTTTAATGTGAACGATAACTCAAAATTTTTTATCAGCGGACTTTATGCACAGGATTATCTTTACAGTCCTTCTGGCAGTGAAGACATTGAATATGATATCAACTGGAGAAATGCTACTATAAGCCTTAACTGGCTTAACATTACAAGCGAGTCTCTCTTTTCCAACACTTGGATTAGTTATATCGATTATGAATTTACATCTATCCTGAATGATAAAAACAATGAAAGCGGCGGCGGCGATTATTATTCGTCTTCTAAACTTCAGGACTTTATGGTAAAGAGATCTATTGAATATATGTTTGAAGATAACCATACAATTAAAGCCGGTGCGGAAGTAAACCTTCATAAATACAGGTTAATTTACAGCGATTATTATGATGAAGAGCTTGCGGAAGACGACAGGATAGGTACAGATAACATTTCACTTGAAACTGCATTTTATCTTCAGGATGAGTGGGAAATCCTTCCGCTTCTTACTACTAATGCTGGTGTCAGAGTTTATTTCTTCAACAAGACTAAAGAAATCCATTTTGAGCCAAGGTTTTCATTTACTTATGCTTTAAGTGAAAATTTGTTTATTAAAGGAGCGGCTGCAGTGGCTCATCAGTTTCTTCATCTTATAGTAAGAAATGATATTTCATTGCCGACTGATTTATGGTATCCATCAACATCTAAAATAAATCCGGGCAAATCGGTTCAATATGTTTTTGGAGTGGAATCTTATTTCGACAGGCAGACATACCTGTTATCGGTTGAAGGATATTATAAAGAGATGCAGGATTTGTATGAATACGGAAACATAACCAGCAGTGATCTTTCAAAACCAATCGAAGATCAGTTTACGTCTGGTAAAGGTGAATCTTATGGAGTTGAATTCTTCCTGAATAAAAGAGCCGGCGATTTAATGGGTTGGATCGGTTATTCACTTTCCTGGACAAAAAGAAAATTTGAAGAACTGAATAATGGGAAAATCTTTTTTCCGCGTTATGACCGGCGGCATGATATTTCTGTGGTTGTTACTTATAACCTTACAGATAATTTAAGCTGCGGGCTAACCTGGACGTATGCTTCGGGTCAGGGTTACACTGTCCCTTCCGGGCAGTACCAGTTTGTTGGAATAGGAGCAAGTGAGCCAACGAAAATTCAATTTAATAATTCCGGTATAAATACTTATCGTCTGCCGGCTTATCATAAACTGGATTTCACTTCCACGTATAAATTTAATTTCAGCGGATTGGGCTTTGAAGCTTATCTCAATCTGTTTAACCTATATAATCGGAAAAATGCTTTTGCACAGTATGTTACTTATGATGATGAAGGTAAAATTCCGAAACTAAAACAACTGACGTTATTTCCCTTTATCCCGACAATAGGAATCAATATTAAATTTTAAATGATGAAAAAGTTTTTTATAAAATATTTTTTCTTTTTAATTCCACTGATGTTTATATCCTGTGAAGAGGAAAGTGTAATTGAAAATGATCTGCCATATGAAGAATATGTAGTTGTCCGAGCTCAGCTTGACGGCAATGAGATTTTTGGAGGAGTTTCAATTACAAAAACTTTACCTCATGACGTAACATATGATATCACTAAAGCAGAGTTAAAAGATGTATTTGCTTATCTACAGATTGATGGCATCAGGATTATCCCTTTGAAGTATAGCGGGAACGGGATTTATAAACCGGTTGAAAACCTGATGATTGAAACTGATAAAACCTATGAGTTATTTGCCAAATGGAATGGCAGACAAATATACGCCAAAACTTATGTGCCGAATGCACCTGATGTACAAAGCGCCAGGATAAATGGTTTATATCTTAATGGATCTGCAATCATAACCAAAGATGAGGTTGTTGCAGCAACCTGGATAATTGCATACAATACAACCTCTATTAAAGCTGAAGCTGAAAATTTCTACGAGGTTAAAGCCTCAACTTCTGAAGATCCTGTGAGGGTATCTGTTAGAACGACTGAGCTTCCGGATCAGTATAGAAGCCTGGCTTACAGGAACAGGTATTACATCAGGTTCTATTGCTTTGATAAACAATATGCGGATTACTTTAAGACAAAGGACGGTAATGAGCCAATAGAAAATATATTTACACAGGGCGCATCTACAATTGTATGGAATGTAACCGGCGATAAGACTATCGGTCTGTTTATTGGTGTAACTAAATCAGAATTGGTTAAAGCTGAATAATGAATACAAAAGTCCAAAATATTATTATTGAGGTTTTTTCTTTGCTGGTGATATTTGTAAGCGGCTGCATGAAAGATTCCAACAGTTCACTGGTGCCTGAATTTACAAGCTCTGCTGAACTGCTTGCTTATGTTGAGCTTAACAGGAATATCATGAATTTAAACGAATATTCGCCTGTTATTGATGTTGACGATGTGTATGGTAACCTTAATAATTATCTGATAATTGATATCAGGGAAAAATCCCTATACGTAACCGGACATATCGAAGGTGCAAAAAATATTTTACCAAAAGATTTACTTACATATTTAAAGAACACTGATCTGACTTCGTATCAGAAAATACTTATTGTTGGTGTAACAGGTCAGGATGGGGCTTATGTAACCTGTTTATTAAGATTAGTCGGTTATGAAAATGTTTACTACCTGAACTATGGAATGGGGTACTGGAATAAAGCTTTTTCCGAACCGTGGATTTCAGGGAAAGGATATTATTCAAACAGGTATTTTAACCCTTTTAATTATTCAAGGAACAGTTATTCAAAACTACCGGAAATATCTTATCCCAATGTTAATACATTTGAAGCAAAGCTTGAAGCAAGAGTTAAACTATGTCTTGAAAAAGGTTACGATGGGATCAAGACTAATATGAAAGATACTTACACAAATTATTTCAATTACAGCTCCTACAGTTT
>CAZIDB010000319.1:0-3198 GCA_964537965.1 uncultured Melioribacter sp.
ATTTTCTTCAACCTATCTATACATTTACTTTTAGTAATGGCCTTATTGCGTGCTTTGTATTTATGGGCATCGGAGTTCTGCTTGATGTTGGTTTCCTGTTATCCCGCCCTTTCTTAAGTATGTTTCTTGCAATATGTGCTGAGCTTGGAACAATTGCAACTCTTCCAATAGCTTACGCTTTTGGTTTACCGCTAAATGATTCAGCTTCTATTGCAATGGTTGGCGGTGCAGATGGCCCGATGGTTTTATTTACGTCACTTGTTCTTTCAAAAGAATTATTCGTACCGATTACTGTTGTTGCTTATTTATATCTTGGATTAACTTACGGTGGTTATCCTTATCTCATCAAACTGTTAGTTCCTAAAAGATTAAGAGCTATCAAGATGGAACCGCCAAAGAAAAAAATAAAACCGGTTAAATCTTCTGAGAAGATGGCGTTTGCCGTTGTTGCCTGTACAGTACTGTGTCTAATGTTTCCTGTTGCCGCCCCATTGTTCTTTTCATTATTTATTGGTGTGGCAATAAGGGAATCCGGTTTGCAACATTTAATTGATTTTATTAGCGGACCCTTACTTTACGGTTCAACATTCTTCCTGGGATTATTGCTCGGTGTTCTTTGTGAAGCTCATTTAATTCTGAATCCTAAAATTTTAATCTTACTTGTACTTGGTATCTTATCGCTTTTGCTTTCCGGTATTGGCGGAATTCTTGGTGGTTATATTATGTATTTTATTACGAAAGGAAAGTTTAATCCTGTAATTGGAATTGCCGGTGTAAGCTGTGTGCCTACTACTGCAAAAGTTGCTCAGAAATCTGTTCACGAAGCTAATCCCGATTCTTTAATACTGCCGCAGGCTATCGGGGCAAATATAAGCGGCGTTATTACAACTGCAATTATTGCCGGTATATACATAACACTTATACCTCTTTTACTGTAACTTAAACTTTCGGAGAAGAATATGGAAATCCACCTTCTGTTCTGGTTTGCATTTGTTGCCCTCTTCATAATTGTTTTTACAATTGATATGTTCGTTACAGACCACAGGAGGGGTGAGATAAAAGTAAAGACTGCTTTATTATGGACGGCTGTTTGGATTTCTACCGCACTAATTTTTTCTGTAGCAATTTATTTGTTTTATCCCAGCGGCAACCAGAAAGCATTTGAGTTTATTACAGGTTACATTGTTGAGTATTCATTATCAGTAGATAACCTTTTCGTTTTCATAATGATATTTTCAATTATGAATGTTACACAAAGAAACCAACCGCGTATTTTAAAATGGGGTATACTCGGTGCCGTGTTTTTCAGAGTTGCATTTATACTTGCCGGTGTTGGTTTAATACATACTTTTCACTTTATGATTTACGTCTTTGGTGGTATACTTGTTTTTACAGCATACAAAATGATTACATCCAAGGATGAAAGTATTGAACCAGAACATAATTTTTTTGTTAAACTGGCAAGAAAATTTTTCAACATAAAAGCGGATGGAAATACTGACCATTTTTTTGTAAAAGAAGATGGAAAACTGTTTGCAACAGTCGCCTTTATTACGCTTGTATTAATTGAATCTACTGATATTATTTTCGCGGTTGATTCAATTCCGGCAGTACTTGCTATCACCCAGGATTCATTTACAGCTATCACTTCTAATCTGTTTGCCATACTTGGATTAAGATCCTTATTCTTTGCCTTGGCAGGAATTCTTAATCTGTTCAGGTTTCTTAAGTATGGAATATCTTTCATTCTTCTTTTTATCGGAATAAAAATGCTTATCTCCGGTTGGTACATCATTCCTATACAGGCGTCTTTAATTTTTATTATTGCAATACTTGCATTTTCAGTTATAATGTCAATAGTGATTAAAGAAAAAAACTGAAACTGTTTAATTGGAACAGGTGTTTAGTATCCGTTAAAAGTTTAAAGTTAACTGATTGATTTTTCCAATAGCTTGGTTTACCTTTAAACTGTTTTTTACAGTCACTAAACCCAAAAGAGTTGTATGGATACAAATATTTATTTCTGGTTAGGTTTTGCATTTATTTTCCTTCTTGTCTTCATTATAGACATGTTCATAACAGGAAGGAGGAAAGATAAAATTGAAATTAAAGCTGCTTTGTTGTGGTCAGCCGTTTGGGTATCAACCGCATTAATCTTTGGTACGGTTATATATTTTTACTTTCCGTTTGGATCAGAAAGAGCATTTGAGTTTATAGCCAGTTACCTTGTTGAGTATTCTCTTTCAGTTGATAACCTTTTTGTTTTTATTATGATCTTTGGTGTAATGGGCATAAAAGAAAAGAATCAACCCAGAATACTTAAATGGGGAATTATTGGCGCAGTTATTTTAAGAATATTATTCATACTGGCGGGTGTTGAACTAATTCAGAAATTCCAGTTTACGACTTATATTTTTGGAGCTGTTCTTGTTTATACTGCTTACAAAATGCTTTTGTCCAAACACGAACAAATTAATCCGGAAAGAAATCTTATTGTTAAGCTTGCTTCCAGGTTGTTTAAAGTTAAGACTGATGAAGAAGGCGATCATTTCTTTGTTAAACATAATAAAACCACTTACACTACCGTTGCATTGATTACTCTTATCCTTATCGAATCCACAGATGTTATTTTTGCAGTGGATTCAATTCCGGCTGTTCTTGCTATAACACATGATCCATTTATTGCAATTACCTCTAATCTTTTCGCAATACTTGGTCTGCGATCATTATTCTTTGCGCTTGCGGGAATTCTGAACATCTTCCGCTACCTTAAATTCGGAATTTCCTTCATACTTTTCTTTGTGGGTGTAAAGATGCTTATTTCACATTATGTTCATATCCCGGTCGGAGTTTCACTGGCAGTCATAATAATGTGCATTGCTATAAGTATTCTTGCATCAATTTTATATAAGGTACCGGAAGAGAAGATTAGTAAATTGTAATTCGGTGGTAATACAATTGTAATACAATTGTCATTCGATGGACATTCAATTGTAACTCGATGGCAATTCGGTAGTAATACAGTTGTGACTCGATGGTAATACTGTTGGCCATTGGTAATTCGTAATTGGAAATTGGTAATTATAAACTGAGTTTAGTCTGGCTATTTAATATTGAAGCGTTGGCTTGCAATCTGGCATCTTGCAACCTTTCATTCTTGCCTCCATTCATCTTAAAGGTGCGATGGTAATTCAATTG
>CAZIDB010000319.1:3298-4422 GCA_964537965.1 uncultured Melioribacter sp.
ACAGCTAATTTTATAATTACTCCGTAAGTAACTAAAAGGTGAATTACCAGGGCTGCCATTACCACAAAAATATATTGTGCAAGAGTTGAAATTATCTGGAAACCCAGTTGAGATGCAGTTGAAAAGATTAAAGCGGCAACACCATAAGGAGCAAGCTTCATAGCAAAATCAATTATCTTCATTACAACATCATAAACACCCTGAAGCATTTTAGTAAGTGTTTCAGTCCGTTCCGGTTTTGTAACTGCCAAAGCAATTCCGAACAGCAATGCAAAGAACATTAAAGATAGCAAACCGCCGCCGCGATAATTCGGATCAAAGGCATTAACTATATCAACAAATGGATTACGCGGAATAATATCAAGAATTATCTGTACAAAACTTTTACTTTCTTTTGCGGTTGTAATAATATTTGAAACAGCCTGGTTGTTGGAAAGTGTTTGCATTAAAGCATCTCTGTTTTCTGCGGATATACCTACACCGGGTTGAATTACATTTACTAAAGTAATTCCAATAAGAACAGAGATGGCAGTAATTATAATTGTAAACAGCAGGGATTTAATTCCCACTCTGCCTATTTTATGAATGTCACTAAAGTCTGCAACACCAAGAACAATGGCGGTAAAAATTAAAGGTACAATTATCATGAAAATCATACGAAGAAAAACCTGGCCTGCAGGATAAGCGATATTGCTTACAACCCACTTTACTTCTTCACTTCCGTTTAGAAAAATATTGCATAACAATCCTGCAATTAAACCAAGGGCAAGACCGATAAAAATTTTAGTGTGGAGAGGAAGTTTTTTCTTCATAAGAATATTTCATTTTTCAATTCGTGCAAAGTTAGGGAAATAATTTTTTTGTGGAAAGCAATATCTTTTAGGAAAGAGGACTCCGGAATTTATTTCGGAGTCCTTTAGAATAATTTTAGTCCAATACCATTGTAATAATTGAATGAGCCGGGCTTGTTGATTTTACAATTTTATTATCAATCCAGGTGTGGAAAGGAATATCTTTCTCCGTTTGATTCATTACTACGACCGCAGTCTTGCCATCAGTATTTAAGAACGCAGTACCGATTAAATCATCTGAGCTTGAAGAGCAGACAATTCTTTTAGCGCCCG
>CAZIDB010000320.1:0-4337 GCA_964537965.1 uncultured Melioribacter sp.
TGCTTTGGAACCTTATATAGATTCACAGACTATGGAAATTCATCATAGTAAACATCATGCAGCATACGTTGCTAATCTGAATAAAGCTATTGAAGGAACTGATTTAGCAAATAAATCACTCAACGATATTTTAGCAAATGTTTCAAAAAGTCCTGTTGCAGTTAGAAATAATGGTGGCGGACATTATAATCATACCCTCTTCTGGGAAATTCTGAAAGTGAATAAAGATGGAAAACCTTCAGGTAAACTTGCTTCGGCTATCGATTCTGCTTTCGGAAGCTTTGAAGATTTTAAAAAGAAATTTTCTGATGCAGCAACCGGAAGATTTGGTTCAGGATGGGCATGGTTAATTAAAAAGTCAGATGGAAGTCTTGCTGTTACATCAACACCTAACCAGGATAATCCGCTTATGGATGTTGTTGAAGAAAAAGGTTTCCCGGTTCTTGGTCTTGATGTCTGGGAGCATGCATATTACCTTAAATACCAGAACAGACGGCCTGAATACATCTCTAACTTCTGGAATATTATTAACTGGGATGTAGTTGGTAAAAGATTTGAATCCGGAAAATAAACCTGATTCTGTTTAAGTTAAGTGCCCTGGATATTTTTACCCGGGGCATTTTTTTATTTGTATCAACTTTTTAATTTTTCTACATTGAATTATAACACCAGGAATTATCATGCAAAGAATTCCACTGTTCCCGTTAAACTTGGTTGTGTTCCCAGGTTCAGGCTACCCGCTTCATATTTTTGAAGAACGATACAAAAAAATGATTAACCGATGCATTGATGAAAAAAAATATTTTGGAATAGTATTTAACTTAACAAATAATATGGCCAAAGTTGGTACACTATCGGAAATCACTTCCGTCACTAAGTTTTATGAAGACGGCCGGTTAAATATAATTGTCAAGGGAATCCAAAGGTTCATCATAATAAATACTGAAACTCACGAAGACGGGTATCTTATTGCAGATATTCATCCCTACTATGATACAATGTTTGAGGTTGATAACAGAATTGTTAAGGAAACCTATTATAAATTTGTTGAAGTATTCACAAAGATAAACCTGAAATTAGATGATACCTACTGGAAGAATCTTATTTCAACACCAATAAAATCTTTTAAGTTTGCCGAGAAATCAGGATTATCACTTGAACAGCAGCAGGAATTGTTAACGCTTCAGGATGAAGCCAAAAGGTTAAGTTTCATTAAATCCCATCTTGAAAGAATGATGGAATATTTTGATGACAGCAGTAAGATAAAAAATATTTTAATGCAGGACGGATACTTAAACTAATTTGTTCTGTACTTAGTATAGATGTTAATCCTGTTCTTAGCTCTTGCCATTGCTCCTTCCGCACGTTGAATCTCTATGTCCTTCTTTGTAAGTAATCTTTTCTGTGCCCTGTTCAAAGATTCTTTTGCCCTTTCAAGATCAATATTTTCAGGAAGTTCAGCCGTCTCTGCTAAAACAAGAATTTTATTATTAGAAACCTCTACAGTACCGCCGCTTGTAGCAAAGTTAAGTTCTCTGTCATCAGTATCAATAACTTTAATTCTGCCAATTTCAAATGAACTGATTATTGGAGCGTGATTATATAAAACCTGGAAACTCCCTTTCGTTCCGGGAATAGTAATGGATTTAACATTACCGGAATAAATTATTTTAGACGGAGTTATAATTTCTAGAATTATTTCTTTCATACTGATAATCGTTTAAACAGAATTAAAAATTTACATAAAGGAAGTGAACAGAATTTCCTCTGTTCACTTATAAAAAAAATACTATTGCATCTTTTTAGCTTTTTCAAAAACTTCTTCTATTGCACCGCAGTACATAAATGCCTGCTCAGGAAGTTCATCACATTCACCGTCAAGAATTTTCTTAAAGCTTCTAATCGTATCTTCAAGCTTAACATATTTACCTTTAAAGCCCGTATATTGTTCGGCAACACTAAATGGCTGGCTTAAGAATCTCTGGATTCTTCTTGCACGTCTTACAGTAATTTTATCTTCTTCAGATAATTCATCCATACCAAGAATGTTGATAATATCCTGTAAATCTTTATAAGCCTGTAAAATTTCTTTAACGCGTTTTGCAGTGTTATAATGTTCTTGTCCAACAATTCCGGGTTCAAGTATTCTTGATGTTGAATCAAGAGGATCAACAGCAGGATAAATACCAAGCTCGGAGATTGCTCTGCTTAACACTGTTGTAGCATCAAGGTGAGAGAATGCAGCAGCAGGAGCAGGGTCAGTCAAGTCGTCTGCCGGAACATATATTGCCTGAACAGAAGTGATAGAACCTTTATCTGTTGATGTAATTCTTTCCTGCAATGCTCCCATTTCTGTGGCAAGGTTTGGCTGGTAGCCAACTGCAGAGGGCATTCTTCCTAACAAAGCACTAACTTCTGAACCAGCTTGTGTAAAACGGAAAATGTTATCTATAAATAAAAGAACATCTCTTCCCTCTTCATCACGGAAATATTCTGCCATTGTTAAGCCGGTTAAACCTACTCTTAATCTCGCTCCGGGTGGCTCATTCATCTGACCAAATACAAGAACAGTTTTAGCTAATACACCGGATTCCTTCATCTCAAGCCAAAGATCATTACCTTCACGGGTTCTTTCTCCTACACCGGAAAATACTGAGTAACCGCCGTGTTCCTGGGCTATATTATGAATCAATTCCTGGATGATAACTGTTTTACCAACACCGGCACCACCGAACAAACCAGTCTTACCACCTCTTGTGTACGGTTCAAGTAAATCAATAACTTTAATACCGGTTTCAAACATTTCCTGTTTGGTAGTAAGGTTTTTAAATTTAGGTGCAGGTCTGTGAATTGGATATCTTTTCTCAGATTTTATTTCACCTAATCCATCAATTCCTTCACCAATAACATTTATAAGTCTTCCTAAAGTTGCAGGACCGACAGGCACAGAAACAGGTTCTCCGCTATCTATAGCTTTCATTCCTCTTACCAATCCATCGGTAGAATCCATAGCAACTGCTCTAACTCTGTTTTCACCAAGATGCTGCTGTGTTTCTACAATTAAAACTTCATCTTTACCTTCTACAGATTTACGAGGAATCTTTATTGCGTTGAATATTTTGGGCAGGTAGCCGTCCTGAAAATCAATATCTACAACCGGTCCAATAACCTGAACGATTGTACCTTCATTATTAACCATTTTTCACCTAATTTTCGATTTATTTGAGTGATAATTTAAAGAAATGAGCTATGTTTTGCAAAGTGCTCACTGTTAAAAATTTATTTAAGAACAACAAATTTTCTGTTATAAAGTTTAGCTCCGTTATTTAACGTAAAGAAATAAATTCCACTGGCAAGTCCACCGGGAACTGTTGCAATATCAAAATTAAATGTGTTATTTCCTTCTTGAGCAAATCCTTTAAATACTGGACATACTTTATTTCCAAGAATATCATAAACAGAAAGTTCAACTTCCTGTGCAAGCGGTAAATAAAATCTTATTGTTGTAACGGGATTAAAAGGATTCGGGTAATTCTGATATAAGCACACCTGACTTGGTGTAAGCATTTCATCTTTATAATTCACATTTGTAACTACCGGTTCAGGAAAAACAGTTGATCCGCCAAGTTCATTATAGCGTTTTTTGAATTCCTGCATATATTGGTTTGCAATTTTCAGATCATGAATTATAAGTGTGTTTTCATCGTTGTCTTCGTTGGCGGCGCGGGACCAGTTGTGAGATCCTGTAATTACAATTGGATCTGATCCGGAATAAGCAGCATCAATAATTCCATATTTATGATGGAAAGTTGCCGTCAGGTTATAATCAAATACTTCGGATATCGGCTGCAAGTAAGTATATTCCGAACCATTATCATTAACATTATCAATAATTCCCCTTATATCCCTAGCGCCGGCATTATACCTGTTCTTAATTGCATTAAAAATATTATTGCTTGTGAATGTAAGATTGCCAAAATAAATTGACGAATCAGCCGATGAGATTGCATTACTTATTTGTGTTTCGGTCTGATCAGATGGACTGAAATATAAATAAACCTGTTTACCTGCAATTACAAATGAATGTGGAGTATTATTGGTTTTGTAAGGACCAAACTTTGCGTTAGCAGAATTAGGAGTATCGTTATTACTCCCCCACATCTCTTCAAACTCTGTTGTATATGCATCAGCTAACTGCGCATCATTTATTTCAACAACATTATTCTTCCATTCCAATTCAGATGAAGTAACGTTCCAGGAACCTGTCCATACCCAATCATTATCAGTATTAGTATCCCGTGCATCAAAAATAAAAAACTTGTTATGCATAATTCCAT
>CAZIDB010000321.1:0-4320 GCA_964537965.1 uncultured Melioribacter sp.
GGATGATATTAAATTATTTTCATGGTTTCCCGTTTGTAGAACCCCCCACAATACATTTTGACTTTCTTCAACAGTCTTCACACACAATTTACGGGAATGGCATTATGAATTTTCCTGTAGTTTCTTACTCTTACACTTACTCTTACTCTTATTCTTACTCTTATTCTTACTCTTATTCTTAATCCTACTCTTTGTGATCCCTCTCCCAATCTAAAGAAAAATTTAAGATTACTTAAATAATTATTGTAATATTCACATTATTACCTTATATTTTTAGTGAAATAAATTTTAATCTTTATAAATTAAGGTTGCTATGTTAGATGAAATTGATGTTAAGATTTTAAAAATCCTTCAGAAAAGCGGGAGGACAAAAAGAAATGAACTTGCAGAACAAGTCGGGCTTTCAATTCCTTCAGTTAGTGAACGGCTTCATAAGCTTGAAGAGAAGAAAATAATAGAAGGTTATTACACAAAGCTTAACAGGAAAACCGTTGGATATGATATTATGGCTTTTGTGCTGGTTTATCTTGAGTCATCAAAACATTTTAAGGATTTTATTCACCACGTAGAAAAACATCCGCAGATATTAGAATGTCATTCAATACTTGGACAGGGTTCTCATATTCTGAAGACTGTTGCCAAGGATTCCGAAGCACTTGAAAAATTACTTGCACAGGTACAATCCTGGCCGGGTGTTACAAGAACAATAACAAGTTTTATCTTATCTACAATAAAAGAAACAACAGTTTTAGAAGTGTAATTAAAAATAAACAATAAGGAGAAATATGGCTAAGTCTAATGCAAAAACACCCGTGGCAGCGGTTTTGGATTTTGTAAAATCCAATAAAGTAAAGTTTGTTGATTTTAAGTTCATGGATTTCCCGGGCCAGTGGCAACATTTTACTGTTCCTGTAACTCAGTTTGATGCTGATTCTTTTGTTAACGGATTTGGATTTGATGGCTCATCTATACGTGGATGGAAAGCAATAAATGAAAGCGATATGTTGATTATACCTGATCCGGATACATTATTCCTTGATCCGTTTATTATCGAGCCGACAATCAGTTTAGTCTGCGATGTTTACGAACCGGCAACCAAAGAAAAATATTCACGTTGCCCAAGAAATATAGCACAGAAAGCTGCCGCATATCTTAAATCAACCGGTATAGCAGATACAGCTTACTTTGGACCAGAAGCAGAATTCTTTGTGTTTGATGATGTAAGATTTGATTCACAACCGAATTCAAGTTTTTATTTTGTTGATTCAATTGAAGGCAAATGGAACAGCGGCCGCGAAGAAAATCCTAACCTTGGATATAAACCAAGATATAAAGAAGGTTACTTCCCGGTTCCACCGACAGATGCATTAATGGATTTACGTAATGAAATGGTTGTTAATCTTATGAATGCAGGTATTGATGTTGAAGCACAGCATCATGAAGTTGCAAGCGGTGGTCAATGTGAAATTGATTTGAGATTTCAGCCTCTGGTAAAAGCTGCAGATCAATTGCTTCTCTTTAAATATATTGTAAAGAATACAGCAAAGAAAAATGACAAGACAGTAACTTATATGCCTAAACCGATTGTAGGTGATAACGGCAGTGGCATGCACGTACATACAAGTTTCTGGAAAAACGGTAAACCTCTTTTTGCAGGTACAGGTTATGCAGGTTTAAGTGAAATGGCTTTATATTTTATCGGTGGTTTGTTAAAGCATGCTCCTTCTTTATTGGCATTTACAAACCCAACAACTAATTCTTACAAACGCTTGGTGCCGGGTTTTGAAGCTCCTGTTAACCTTGCTTACTCACAAAGAAACAGAAGCGCTTCCATAAGAATACCGATGTATTCGTCAAGCCCAAAAGCAAAGAGAGTTGAATTCAGATGCCCCGATCCTTCAAGTAATCCTTATCTTGCTTTCTCTGCAATTCTTATGGCTGGTTTAGATGGAATTATGAACAGGATTGATCCGGGTGATCCGCTTGATAAAGATATTTATGATATGGAACCTGAAGAACTAAAACATGTTCCTTCAACACCGGGCAGTTTAGAGGAAGCATTAAAAGCTTTGGCAGAAGATCATGAGTACTTAACCAAAGGTGATGTGTTTACTGAAGATGTTATTAATACTTGGATTAAATATAAAATTGATAAAGAAGTTAAACCGATGGCGCTGCAGCCGCATCCATTTGAGTTTGCTCTTTATTATGATGTATAATTGATTTTGCTACTCCTCCTTCCAACTCCGTGTAATGACCTTGCACGGGGTTTCCTTTTTTAAAAGAAGGATACTTCGTTCATCCGTTTAGATTTGGGGAATTGACTCTTTAATCCATTTTCAACCGTTGCAGCAACACCGAGAATTATATTTTTATATTTAATAACCTTGTGGATTTTTTTATCAACAGAGGTCTTTATTGTTCCGCCGGCAAGATATGTTTTTAAATCTTTTGTGTCGGTTATTTCAAAAACGTTTTCTTTAATTGAGTTCTTTAGTATTTGAGTTGCAAATGAATGAAGGAAAACATTTCCATACTTATCAAATGTACCGAACTTAGTGCCGACACGATTGTACATTAATAATCTTTCATCATTCCAATCGGCATTAATGAAATTAATATCTGTTCCTTTTATAATGAATTTAAAATTTTCCCAGGCGGAGTTTTCAATCCCGTAGTTATCAGAAATTTTTTGGAGGTGATTCTTAATTTGTTTGTCTGTCGAATCTACAATTAAAGCGTTGTTTGGTTTTACGTTTTCCGGTTTTGATGGTTCGATCTCATCATTCTTTTTTAGTTTAATAATAAAGAAGCCATCCGAATCAATCTGCCAGGGAAGAATCCTTCTTCCTTTAATAATATTTTCATCAAGTCTTTCTTCTTTGTAAGCTTTTAAAGCGTTAATACTTTCAACTGGCAAATCAATTTCAAGTATTTCCACCGGGTACTTTTTAACAATATGATTAACTATAAGTTCATTTTCTTCGGGTGTTAAAGTACAGGTAGAATAAACAACTTCTCCGCCAACCTTAACCATTTTAATTGCCGAACTGATTAACATAAGCTGAAGCCTAGATAACAAATCAACTCTTTCTTCAGACCACCAATTACTAACCTCACCTTTTTTATGTACAACACCAAGAGCGCTGCAGGGAGCATCAACAAGAATCTTATCAAAATAATTGTGGTAAAAACGACTTAGCCATTCTCCTCTTGTCTGAGTTACCCCGGCATTTATTAATCCGGTTTTATCAATGTTATGTACAAGCATTTTCAGCCGGTCAGCTCCCGGCTCATTGGCAATTAAGACTCCTTTATTATTCATCAGTTCACCAAGCTGAGTAGTCTTTGAACCTGGCGCCGCACATAAATCCAGCACAATATCTTTTTCATTCGGAGAGAGGATAAGTGGTGGAATCATTGAAGAGAGACTTTGTATGTAGTAAGCTCCCATTATGAACTCAATGGTTTTGCCGATTATCTCATTACCTGTAATAACTTTAAATGTGTCTTGTAATTTTGGTACACCAACCAGTTCAACACCGTAAGCTTTAAGTTGATTCAGCAAATCATTTTTATCATTCCAGAATGGACTTAGTCTTAAATATGATGAGGCTGGTTTAGCTGTAAATACAGTATACTCTTTTGCAAATTCATTTCCGTAAACTGAACTGATATAATCTATTATGGTAGAACTTAATTCAGGCATTTTAAACTTAATATCTTCTAAGATTAAGTGAATTGAAAATCTGGTTTGTAATTTTATTTGCGTGCTTGGATTCTGGCAAACTGCTTTTTATATCGGATTCAATTTTTTTAAGCAGCGTATCAAGATATTTTTCATACGATTTTACTGCTTCAAGCATTTTACTTTGCTCGTTGGGAATTTTTATAAGACCCGTAACATAATGGCTTGCGTAGATTAAATATTTTGCAAGGTAAAAATCTTCGGTAAGCAAAACAGAATTTCCTTTTAAATCCACCACTTCATATTTACCGAATAGTTCTTCTCCTAAAACCAGTTTAGAATCCGGAATTTGGAATTCATTCCACTCATTTTGAATCTCAATAAAATCTTTTGGAAACAGTTTTATTTCTTTTTTTATTTTATCAATCTCATTTACTATAAACTGATTTTCAATCATACAATTCCTCTTTGCCACTGCAAATTTTGATGAATAGTTTATTACAATCTTAAAGATCAACCGTAAATTTGTGCGGTTAGTTATTTGTTCGTTATGAAATCTTTGTTATATAAAATATGCAATCTGTTTTGCAAAATACATTACATTAGTTTAAATTAAAATATGAATCATAAAA
>CAZIDB010000322.1:0-4299 GCA_964537965.1 uncultured Melioribacter sp.
ATCTATTATAATATTATGAAGACAACTGATGTTAAAAAGCCGGATCCATTAATAAATACTTTTTCTCTTTCTCAAAACTTCCCTAACCCGTTCAATCCAACAACAAAAATAAAATATACAATTCCCGTAGGGGCGTATAGCTCCGCCGAAGGCGGAACGCCGCGACAAAATGTATTGTTGAAAGTTTACAACATCCTCGGCAATGAAGTTGCAACTCTTGTAAATAAAGAACAACCTGCCGGAGAATATGAAGTTGAATTTTCCGCCGATGGCGGAGGAAGCAAATTAAGCAGCGGAATATATTTCTACATTCTGAATATTGGTGGACAAAGGTTGAGCAGAAAGATGTGTTTGATTAAATAAGAGATTGATATGAGAAAGATTATACTATTTTTTTTACTGCCATTTATGTTGAACGCTCAATGGATAAAACAAGAAAGTGGCACTGAGGAAAATCTGACAGATGTTGTTATGCTAGATTCTGTTACTGCAATTGCTGTTGGCCAGGGGCGCTCAATTTTAAGAACCAGTGACGCCGGCAAGACATGGAAAAACCTCACAATTATGCTGTCGTCCGTGGTTCCATGGAATGGAGTTGCATTCGCAGATTCTTTAAACGGTGTTGTTGTTGGTGATAATCAAATTAGGTTTTCATCTGATGGTGGTAAAATATGGCGGGTAAATACTCCGCCTTACCGCAGAAAATTCCTGTCTGCTTTATATCCATTTCCAGGAGTTATTTATGTCGGTGCTGATTCAGGTTGGATATTTCATTCGACTGATACAGGAAAGACATGGTCCGCACAACAGATTGACAGCACTTCAATCCGTTCAATATTTGCCTGGTTTAATGGTCCAACTGAATGGATACAGATGTTTGCATTAACGCCCATGTCTTTATATTCAAGCTGGATGGTTACATCTAAGCCGTGGGAAAAAACTAATCTTCAGGTACAGGGACTTGGCTCAGAAATTTTTGATGGAGAATTCAGCCGCGATGGTAAGGTGGGATATGTTGTTGGAGTTCAGGGTGATAAATTGCTGGGACCCAGAATTTCCCGGATAAAATTATTTGATACGTCATGGACTTATCTTACTATCGGAATTACAGTTTCAGGAATCTTGTATGGTGTATCTGCACCTTCTGAAAAGATTGTGTATACATGCGGAACAAACGGATTAATATTTAATTCAATTGATGGCGGAGAGAACTGGCAGAAGCATGAAACACCTACCAGCCAAAATCTTAATTCAATATCATTCTTTAACAACTCTGTTGGAATGGCAGTCGGAGATTCAGGTGTAATACTTTATACTTCCAACGGCGGAGTAATTCCTGAGATAAATGGAACACTGGCCCCATATGGATTACAGGATAAAGTAATTACTTCACTTGCAGCAGAAGAATTAGATTATGGAGACAACTTTTATATTGGCACGAATTGTCTTTTTGCAGGAACGGATAAGGACGGTATTTTCAAAACTGATCCGTTAAGTAAACTGACAGAATGGGCACCGCTTGGACTGACAGGTAAATATATTAATGCTTTAGGTGTACAGCGCTGGGGCAGAGGTCCGGCAGAAGGATTGAAATTATTTGCGGCTGTTATTCCAAAATTTGAAGATAGTAATTCAACTCTTGTCTATCAGAGAGAAGCATATTTTACAACTGATACAATTTGGGCAGCTCTTGATAGTGGGATTGTTAAAACTAATACTTTAGTTAATGCAATCAACGCTTTTTATTATTCTGGTCATACTCCGCCTGGAAATATATTGGCAGGAACAAATTCAGGAATTTATAATTACAAAGTTGATTTCTGGGAGCAGGTAAATAACGATGCAAGTATACCTGATATTGATGTATATCCGCATTGGTTTGGAAATTTAGTTTGGGCAACAGGAAATTACGGACGCGGTCCCTCAGCTTTTAAATCTACTAACAGCGGGGTAACATGGAGCCAGATATTTATACCTCATCCTCTTGATGGGAGTTCGTCTTCCGTTTGCATTAATAAGCGCTACCCTGATTCAGTTTATTTTGCTGTTAATGGTTCAATCTATCTTTCTCCTGATAGTGGGACTACAATTAATGAAATATTTACAAGCGCTCAGGGAAGTATTAAAGTAGTAGAGCTTGATCCTTTAAAACCTGAAAATATTTATGCGGGCGGTTCATCAGCACAAGGCGATTATTATTTTTGCATCAGTACAGACGGCGGAAAAACATGGAATAGGATTGAATCCTTATTTAGCAAACCAATTAGAAATATTACCTCAATCTCTGTTGTCAATAATCCATCCGGCAATACTTTAGTATTTCTTGGTACTGAAGGAACAGGTGTATGGTGTTACACATCTCCGGTTACTACTAATATTAAACCAATTAAAAATCTTCCGGAAGAGTTTCGGCTATACCAAAACTACCCTAACCCGTTTAATCCAATGACAAAAATAAAATATTCTATCCCCGTAGAGACGTTGCGCGCAACGTCTCTACAAAATGTTACTTTAAAAATTTATGATATCCTCGGCAATGAGGTTGTTACTCTTGTAAATGAAGACCAACCTGCCGGAGAATATGAAGTTGCGTTAGATGGAAGCAAACTTTCAAGCGGAATTTATTTTTACCAACTGAAGGTTGGAAATTTTATTAACACAAGAAAAATGATTTTAATGAAATAAGTCGAGGGGAAGATGAAAACAGTTTTAACATTTATCTTAGTTTTATTATCAAGCATAATTAATATTGCCTCAGAAGAGATTTTATACGTTGAGTTCTGTGCAGATACAGTTAAAATCTGGAACAAGGCAGAACTAAATTGCTGCTCCTTAATAAGGTTTGATGTTGAAGTCAGAGAAAACAAAATTAAACTTGTTGAAGTGGATACCGCCAAAAATTGGTGTTATTGCAATTGTAAATTTAATCTCTGCGCCTCATTGACCGGATTGACACCCGGCAGTTATAATGTTGATGTCTACAGAAACTTGCCTATAGTATATCCAAAAGATTCTCTAATCTTCATTGGCTCATTGGAGTTCAATTATCCAAATAACTTAATAACAGGCTCGTACCAAAGTGATTGTTTAAATCTGGCAAAAAGCAATAGTGATAACTTTAATACTGATTCATTGTATGTAGAGTTTGTTGAAGATACTGTAAAAATCTGGAATGCAAATGCTGAAGAAAACTGTTGTGCATTATTCAAAATGAAAGCAGATGTTGATAACACAAATATAATTATAACTGAAGTTGACACAACAGCAGATTTGTGTAACTGCATTTGTAAATTTAATCTTTGCGCAATTATAGTTGGATTACAACCAGGACATTACGGTGCCGATATTTACAGGTCTCATCCAAAAATTTGGAGTGATACTTCTTTTTATATTGGCAGTATTGAGTTTGATTATGGGTTACGAACTTATTCAACGGTAAAGGTGAAATCTTACCAAAGTGAATGCTTGAATGAAACAGAAGAAGTATTTTATTCAAACTCATTTGAAACATCGCAGGATACTGTTGGCTGGCAAGGTATAATAGATTTTAGAAACGATGCTCCTGTAAACGGAGGGAGTCGCTCACTATTTATTTCGGATGGATGTATAATTCCACATGCTTGGGTAAATGCGGTTACTATTGCTGAAGATGGGCTTTATAGTTTGCGCTGCTGGGGGAAAAACCTTATGGATGGAGGAACAGTTTATTTACAGGTTGGCAGCCGTGGCCTCGACCGTAGCTACATTCAAATCAGGGATACTTTATGGACATATTATGTTAGCCCGGATACACTACTTTGCATCGAAGGTGACACATTATTGTTAGCAATGTATTCCGGTGGATTTGTTCCTAGCGCAATGCTTGTGGATGAAATTGAAATTTTTAAAATAGGTGTTCCTGAAAGTCATACTGTTAAATACTGGGAGACAAAAAGTTATGCCGGTGCTGAAAGATTTTTACATGGAATAAGTTTACAGAACATTACTGCTGAAAATGTTAATCTGAATGGCGAAGCATTGAGATGGAAGTTTAAGTTTGTAAGTTTTATTAATGAGAGCACTCCTCCGCAGTATATTTATTTACATAGTAATTATAGTGATGTTGTTTATGATAGCATTTCAAGTAGAATTACAACCGGAGACCAGATAATAACCGATGAATGGATTGATAGTGATGCTGCTATTGAAAAAGCTGAATTGCTTGGCGGAAGTACATTCAGAGTTAACAATCCCGATTATTTTATTAATATGGTACTTTCGCAGGCATTGATACCGGACACTTACCCAACGTGGCAAATT
>CAZIDB010000323.1:0-4294 GCA_964537965.1 uncultured Melioribacter sp.
AACTTAACAAGAGCCATAATGATGTGAAAAAGG
This sequence comes from uncultured Melioribacter sp., assembly GCA_964537965.1. Classification (GTDB taxonomy): domain Bacteria; phylum Bacteroidota; class Ignavibacteria; order Ignavibacteriales; family SURF-24; genus SURF-24. The sequence continues at coordinate 34 of CAZIDB010000323.1, forward strand.
CAATTTCAAAAAATGGCGTCTATATTAGACTAACCGAAGAAAGATGCATGCATATTACAGTTGGCCATCCGGAAATTGCAGATCATTATTTTGATATTTTGGATACAATTGAAAATCCGAAATTTATTTTTTCCGGCAGAATTGATGAATTTATTGCGGTTAAAGAAATCAGAAATGGAAAGGATAAGTACCTTGTTGTAATTTATAAAGAAGAAAATCAAAACGATGGCTTTATTATTACAGCATTCATTACAACACAGATAGAGAAATTTAAAAGGAAAAATATTATATGGAAATCAGAGAGCTAAAAGAAATAAATTCTTTAATACCTTTTTTCTTAAAGCAAGGAACAATGTGGGTTGACTACGATAAAGAAGCCGATACTTTATACCTGCATTTTAAAAAACCGAACTATGCGGATAATTCCATTATGGTAGATGAGAACACTATAGTTCGATATGAAAAAGAAAAAGTAATAGGAATAACTTTGCTTAATGCAAGCAAAAGGCAAACAAAAAGTAAAAACGTAAGGGGCAAGAAAAAAACCGGCCGAATTTCTTCAACAACAAAAAAATAATTTATCATTATCTTATACCAACCCTCCCGCAACAATAAACAATCTATCCCCGATGTATAAATCCGTCCTACAATGTGTGAAGCAAAAATCAATCTTAATGGATTTAACGTAGTTGAATATTTTTTGGTATTTGTTGATTTGAAGTTAACAAGAACCGATTTTATTTACTGCCGGACTGCAAACTATATTATAATTTTTTTTAACCCATCTTTTCTGACAATACAACCATATCTCTCTAAACTTCTCACTCATCATTCCGATAATAAACCGAACGACACAAAAAATGACAGAAAAATATTTTTCTGAAAAAAAATATTTTTTTTATGTTCACAAAGTAAATTTTAACTTCCGGGATAATCAAATGCTCGAACTTCGGAATATCAAAAAGTCTTACGGTAAATCTCTTATTGTTAAAAACGTAAACCTTACAATAAATGATGGTGAGTTCTTCGCCCTTCTTGGTCCAAGCGGCTGCGGTAAAACTACCCTTCTTAGAATGATAGCAGGATTTGAAAAGCCGACTGAAGGAGAAATAATTTTAAATGGAAAAGTTATTAACGATATTCTTCCATATAAGCGGGATGTACATACTGTTTTCCAGAACTATGCTCTCTTTCCGAATATGACCGTCTTTGAGAATGTTGCTTACGGTTTGAAAATTAAAAAACTTCCTCCGGAAAAAATAAAAGAAGAAGTTGAAAATATTATGACAACAGTCGGGCTTGAAGGATTCAGTTCAAGAATGCCGGCCCAACTTTCCGGCGGGCAGCAGCAGAGAGTTGCACTTGCCCGGGCGCTTGTTAATAAACCATCTGTACTTTTACTTGATGAACCATTGAGCGCCCTTGACAAAAAAGTATCCGAACAAATGCGCCTTGAATTGTCTGATATTCAAAAGAGAATAGGGATTACTTTTATTTACGTTACACACAACCAGCTTGAAGCTTTAACAATGGCAGACCGGATTGCAGTTATGAAAGACGGTTTGATTGAACAATGCGATACCGCAGTTAACATTTATGAAAATCCCGCCACTTACTTTACCGCTGCTTTTATTGGTTATATGAATTTCCTTAAAGGCACCGTTGAAGAAGTAAACGCTGAGGGTTGTAAAATAAAACTCACTAATGATTTCGTGATTTCAAGAAACGGAAAATTTGATTTAACTGCAGGACAGGAGATTACATTCGGAATAAGACCACAGCAGCTTAAGTTAAGTCTAATTGAGCCTAAACCTTACGAGAACGGTATAGCCGGCAAAGTTGAACACAGGATTTACATCGGGGATTTGACACAATATTATCTTAAGCTGGAAACCGGGGATAAGGTTCAGATAAACTATTCAAATTATCTTATGAACGAAGCCAATATGCTTCAGTATGAAGTGGGCGAAGAACTATTTGTAAACTGGAGCAAAACAACCGGAAATATTTTATATGACAAGAATTAAAAAAGGAAACAGTGAATTCCGGCTGATGCTTTTTCCGCCGTTCTTCTGGTTATCATTGTTTTTTATTATTCCTCTTATAATAATTATTGTCTACAGTTTTTCTGTAAGAAAAATGTACGGCGGTGTTGAATTAAGTTTTACACTTGAACATTTCAAAGCAGTATTTGATCCGTTGTACTTGAATATTTTCCTCCGGTCTTTTGTGTATGCCTTTGTTACAACTGTAATTACTCTTCTTCTTGCGTACCCGATTGGTTTTTATATGGCTTTTGCCAAACCAACTGTAAAGAAAATATTAATGTTTTTAATTATACTGCCGCTGTGGACGAATCTTCTTGTTGAGCTTTATTCACTGATTATTCTTTTCGGCAATTCAGGATTAATAAATTCAATTCTTCTAAAACTTGGTTTTATAAATGAACCCCTCGCGATGCTTAACAATTCATTCTCTGTGTACGTAGGACTTGTTTACTGGAATTTACCTTATATGATTTTACCGATTTACGCCAGCCTTGATAAAATGAACATTTCACTTTATGAAGCTTCGATGGATCTTGGCGGCAACAGATTTCAATCTTTTAAAAATGTACTGCTGCCCGTTTCCATGCCGGGCATTATTGCAGGAATTGTATTCTGCTTTATCCCAACGCTGGGCAACTTTTTTGTTCCGGATGTTTTAGGCGGAACAGATAATTATTTAATCGGCAACGTAATTACTTCACAGTTCCTTCAGGCACGCAACTGGTCTTTCGGCTCTGCACTTTCATCTGTTCTTATCTTTGTAATCTTCATCTTCGTGTTCCTTTACATAAAATACTATAATCCTGCTGAAGAAAATAACACGAGGGAGATATAGACTATGGCTGGAAATCTTTCCCGTGCAAATGAATTAAATACCGGCAAAGGAATTATTGTTAGAACAATTACGGTGTTGGGGATTTCATTCTTAATCATTCCACTTATAATACTCGTATTCTATTCCTTCAACTCGTCAAGAGTAGTAACAATGTGGGAAGGCTTCAGCCTTAAATGGTACAAGGCTGTAATTGACGACAGAACTTTATGGATTGCGATTAAGAACTCGCTTATAGTTGCAATTGCAACATCTTTAATTGCAACCACACTTGGTACGCTTGCTGCATTAGCTATTGGCAAATATAAATTCAAAGGGAAAAAAGTATTCCTTAATTTTCTTTACATACCAATGATTTTACCCGAATTGATTTTCGGTATTGCCCTGCTCATTCTGTTCATAACCATAAGTCTTCCGCTCGGACTCTTAACAATTATTATTGCACACGTTACATTCAGCATTCCATTTGTTGCTGTTGAAGTGCTTTCAAAAGTCGGAAGCCTTGACAGAAATCTTGAAGAAGCAAGCATGGACCTTGGTGCAAATAAATGGAAAACTTTTTACAAGGTAATCCTTCCGCAAATTTCTGCTGGAGTTATTTCAGGCGCATTGTTTGCATTTACAATGAGTCTTGATGATTTTGTAATTACCTTTTTTACTGCGGGAACAGGAGTAACCACACTGCCGTTAAAAATTTATTCACTTGTAAAGATGGGAATAACACCGGCAATAAATGCAATCTCAAGCATTCTTATTGTAATCACAATGGCTATTATCTTTTCAATTAATTCTCTTCACAAAATAAAAGAAGCAGGTAAGGGATTGAAAAGAACATTTGCCGCTGCCGGAATTTTATTTGCCGGTTTGTTTTTGTTCCTCGTATTTCAAAAGGATAACACGCAGCAATTGTTTATTTCAAACTTTGCAGATTACCTTAGCGATGAAGTAGTGAAAGATTTTGAGAAGGAATACGGCATTACAGTTGCTCTTGATTATTTTAATGATAACGAAGAGTTATTGGCTAAAATGAAAATGGGAGCTAACAAATCCGATGTAATACTTGCAACGGATTTTATGGTTAAGATAATGATTAGCGAAGGTTTGCTTGCACAGTTTGACACAACTATTGTCCCCAATCTAAAATATATTGATCCCGCATTCCGGCGGCTGGATTATGATCCCGGGGAAAATTATCACATACCGTATACTTACGGTTACAGCGGATTATTCTATAACGGCCATAACATAAAAGATACATCGATGAGCTGGAATATCCTGTTCGATAAAAAATATGACGGCAGAATTCTTCTTGTGGATGATATGCGTGAAGTTTTGAATATCGGTTACAGGCTGAACAACTACAGGATGAAAGATAGAAAAT
>CAZIDB010000324.1:0-4286 GCA_964537965.1 uncultured Melioribacter sp.
ATCCACTCGCCCCGACAGTAAACAATTTTTAATGAGGTCGGTGGTTCTCCCGACTGAGTCGGGACACTCGCCCCGACAGTAAACAATTTTTAATGAGGTCGGTGGTTCTCCCGATTAAATCGGGACACTCGCCCCGACAATTTCATTATAGGAATATTGGTTTTCCGAAATGTATCGGACATCCTCTTCTAAAATGAATTATTTTACTTACATTCTTTACAGTAATAAATTAGATAAATATTATTATGGACAGACAAATAATTTATTACGGAGAATTGAAGAACATAACTCAGGCGTAACAAAATATACTAAAGCTGGAATACCCTGGGAAATTGTTTTTTCTAAATCTTTTAATAGCAGAACCGAAGCCGTTCAACTTGAACAAAGATTGAAGAGAGCTAAGAATAAAAATTATATTAAATGGTTCATTGAAAATTCAGATAGTTAAAAAGGTCGGTGGTTCTCCCGATTAAATCGGGACACTCGCCCCGACAGTAAATATGGAATAGCTCCGGCATTTATGCCGGAGTGTTTTACGTTTTTTAGTTTAATACAAAATCTCATCCCGGTTCAAATTATTCTTTATTAAGAATTCAGGTAAAAATCATGGCAAATCATTCATTCGATATTGTTTCTGAAATTGATTTACAGGAAGTTGATAATGCAGTAAATCAATCTTTGAAAGAGATTCATCAGCGTTATGATTTAAAAGATTCTGATACTTCAATCGAACTGAACAAAAAAGACAAGCTACTTAATATCAACACAAAGGACGATTATTCAAGAAAGGCTTCTGTTGATATTCTTCAGACAAAATTTATCCGCCGTGGTCTTTCAATTAAAGCTATGAAGTTTAATGAACCTGAAGCTGCTGCAAACGGCAGGCTGAAACAAAAGGTTGATCTGCAAAGCGGAATCTCCAAAGATAATTGCAGAATTCTTACAAAGATGGTCAAGGATTCCAAATTGAAAGTTCAATCCCAGGTTATGGACGAGATGGTTAGAGTTACCGGTCAGAAGTTAGATGATCTTCAGGCAATAATAAAAATGATTAAAGATGCTGACCTTGACTTCCCTACTCAGTTTACCAATTACAAGTAAAAGAAAATTTTAAACTGTTTATTTGTATAATCGGTTATCTTAGTAAAACAAGTTTCTTTACTTCAGAAAACTCTCCGGTTTGTAATTTATAAAAATATATGCCTGATGTTAATTCCAGTTCAGATGCATCAAGATTGTAATTATAATATCCGGCTTCTTTTACTTCGTTTATTAATGTGGCTATTTCTTTACCGGTAATATCAAATAACTTAAGCTGAACATTGGAACTTACTGGCAACTGGTAATTAATTACTGTAACCGGATTGAACGGATTCGGATAATTCTGGTACAGTACAAAATCTGTTGGTAAAGACTCGCCGCGGTGAATTTCAACTGTAATTTCTTTTGAATAACTGAATGAACCATCGGTATCAATCTGTTTTAACCTGTATGAATATTTTCCGCCGGGGACTGATTCATCAACAAACGAATATTGTTTCGATGAATTTGAATTTCCGCATCCTTCAACAAATCCAATTTCAATCCAATTATTCTGACTTCTATCTTCTAGCTTCTGACTTCTTTCAATGGAGAATCCGTAATTATTCACTTCAGTTGCTGTCTGCCAGTTAAGAATTACTTTATTATTTTCTGCTGCCGCTTTGAATGAAGTTAATTCTACAGGTAAAGCCGATTCATCTTCACCAATAGCAAATTGACTGAAACTTAATATACCCGTAAATGTAACTTCACCTGTTACCGAGTTAGCGCTTGATGCCGAAGTAACAAATGTCCAATCGCCATCGCCGTTTGAGTCTCGCCGGTATAATTTCACTCCATCGGGATAAGTATCCGCGCGGGCATCCAATATGGAAGGACCTAATGTAAACCGGAGATCAACTGAAAAATTACCGGGTGTGCCATAGCATTTAATAACAAAGTACCGGCTGCCTTTTAATGTAATCCCGGAAGGCAAATCAGTATTTGGCAAATGGTTTATTTCCGTATTAACAAAACGAACTTCATTGTCAAAATCGTTGGTAGTTGTTATCGTTACGTTTCCTAATGATGCCGTACCGGAAGAAAAAGCGCTGATACTGTTGCTTGTACCGCTTCCAACCGGAACAGTGGAACTTACCCAGCAAGTATTTGCATCCATATTAATTAACGAGCCGTGATGTTTGTTCGTTCCATCAATCAGTGTATTGGAGCCGCTGTCCTCGTTGAACTGCCAGTAGCCAATCAAATTATCATTTGTGGTCTCCAGTGTTTTATACATATTCTCACGTATTTGCTGTAGGGTGAGCACTTTATTCCATACACGGATTTCATCAATCCAACCTTGAAAATATCCTCCATTCAAATTATCACCACCAATCTTAAATGCCGAACTATTATTTTCTGGTTCATAAAAGCGTGAAACACCATCAAAGTTGAATTCAACTCCGTTTACATATAAATGCCTTGTACCATTGTTTTTAACAGCAGCAATATGGTTCCATTTATTTACAGATAAATCACCGTGATTTATCTGATTCTCAAGCACTAAATAACCTCCATTGCTCGTTGAGCGTACTATTGAAAATCCATCTGTTCCATAAACATTGGTTGCTTTAGTAATCAAAAGAAAATAATTTAATAATTCAGGTTTTACCCACAGCTCAACGGTAAAGTTATCAAGCAAATCAAGTTCGTCGGCATCCGGTACAGAGACATAATCGTTCGAACCATCGAAGTATAATGCAGCACCGGGAACAGTAGAACGTGATTTAAATGTTACATTCTCGCCATAGGCGGTTCCATAGGAATTGATTGCATAGGCACGAACGTAGTAGGTTGTTCCTTCAGCAAGGTTTGTAATTATACTTGTAAAATTGTCTAACCCGGTACCGTCGTTTGTATAACTATCGGCAGTAGTTGGATTTTCAGAAAGGCTCCAGCAGACTCCTTTTGCAGTAATTGCCGAACCGCCGGCATACGAAAATATTCCCCCGCAATCAGCAGTTGAGTTCGAAATATTATCTACGGTTACGGTTGAGATAAAAGCTAAACCGGAGCTTGAATTCGCAAAAGTATTCGGATTATTTGTTGCGGCAGACATAAGATATCTTTCCGCGCCATTGCTGCCGTTATATTCAAATACCTGGACGGTATAGTTGATAGACGGCGTTAAACCCGTTACGGTAACGTCGCTGCCGGTTCCTTTATACACACAGTACCACCCGGTAGAACCAATTTGCGTTCCGCTTCCGAAGGTTGTGCTTGCAGTGTATGTCTTGCCCATTACCGGAGTTGCAGAGCCGGAAGAAGTCTCTTTCATAAAAACAATACGGCGGGTTGCATCTCCATTTGTCCAGCTAATAGTTACCTGCGCATCGAGTGCATCAGAGAACAAGATATATTTTGCCTGTATAACCGGGGCTATCTGCCAGGTAAAATACGGGTAACCATTATTTATTACTCCGCTTGCATCTATAGCCCACACGCCGGAAGCCGCATCAAAATCCCAGTTAGTAAATGTTGATTTGGTTTTCATTTGCGCGGTGGTTTTACCTGTTCCTCCGTTGGAAGATGTTTGTCCGGATGTTTCTGTATCCCAATAAGAATAATATACGTCACCATCACTCGGGCCAATGAGTCCGTATACGGAGCTATTTCCCGTTACTGCACCGGTCGAATAACTATAAGAAATACCTCCCTCTTCTTCAATACTTCCAGAAAGTCCGGCAACAGTATATTACCGCTTACCGGGCAGGTTGCAAAAACATTATAAATTGAAGCTTGACCAACAGCACCAACCAAACCTCCAACGTATGTAGTACCCGAAACAATTGCAGACGAATAACAGTTATACATATAATTATGAAAAGATCCAACTAGTCCACCACACCCAACATCGGTGCCTTTTACAGAACCCGAGACAGATGAATTTCGTATAGTACACGATCCATTGCCGCATAGTCCACCTGTATATGTAGCTCCTGTAACATCCACATTTTCCAGAATTACATTTTTAAGCTCACTAGATCCATTAAACCCGAATAATCCCACATTATTTGTCTCGCCTCTATTTATGTAAAGGTTACTTATTGTATAAAAATTGCCGTTATAACAACCTTGAAATGGATTATCGCTATTTCCTAATGGATGCCAACCCGATGCGGTATTATAAGGCGCCATATTCATATCGATATCCGCTGTTTGCGTAAAGTAGGCATATCTATGATTACGCATAAAATCAAGTT
>CAZIDB010000325.1:0-4177 GCA_964537965.1 uncultured Melioribacter sp.
CAACTTTTACTGCAATTACAAGATCAAGATATTCTTTATACCAATCTGCTTCATTAGCCGACTTTGCACTTTTTAAAATCATACACACTTTCTTATCACCACGTACTTCAACTCCTGCCTTTGTTAACCGTTCAGCTATAACTGGTAAAAACTTCCCTGCGACTTTTTCATGTACAAGTAGTTTTTCCGCAGCATTGCATACCGATGGTCTCTGAACTTTTGCATTGAAAACAATCTCAGCAGCTTTTTTAAGATCAGCCGAGTCATCAACATAAACGTGGCAATTCCCTTCTCCGTGAGCAATAACAGGGACAGAAGAATTCTCCCGTATAAAATTAATTAACTGCTGGCTCCCACGAGGAATAATTACATCAAGATATTTATCCTGCTTCAGCGTTGTCATTACAGCTTGTCTGTCTGTTGTATTTATAAATCCAACACAGCCGGAAGGAAGATTAACATCTTTAAGAGCAAGCTTTATAATGTCTACAAGTTTTTTATTCGTGTTGATTGCTTCCGAACCTCCGCGTAGCAGAACTGCATTGCCTGATTTAAGACAAAGCACCGAAGCATCAATTGTTACATTAGGACGCGCTTCATAAATTATTCCTACTGCTCCAAGTGGCACTCTCATTTTTTCAATGATAAGTCCGTTTGGTGGAGTTGCTTTATCAAATACCTTACCCACAGGATCAGGAAGTTTTATTACATCCTTCACTCCTTTAATCATCTGTTCGATGCGTTTCTCATTTAACGTAAGTCTATCCAACAAAACTTTTGATATGCCTGCTGATTCTGCTGACTTCAAATCTTTAGCATTTGCGATAAGTATTTCCGGAATTTCAGAATACAATCTTTTGATGATTGCTTTTAACAATTCATTCTTTTCTTTTGTAGAACAGTTGTACAAAACCTTGGATGCATTTTTAACTGTTTTAGCTTTTTTAATAACTTCTGTGTGCAGCATTATTCTTCTCCTATCAAAACAAGATTATCTTTATGAATAACTTCACCGCGTAAATTACTGCCGAGAATTTTTTCAATCTCATCTGTTCTTCTTCCTTTTATCTTAATCAGGTCAGAAGATGAAAATCTTGTAACTCCTCTGGCAATCTCATTCTTATTTTCACTGCGGACAGAAACAGTATCATTAACATTAAACTTTCCATGTACTTCCATGATACCGGATGGCAGAAGGCTTTTATTCTTTTTAACAAGAGCATTCTTTGCACCTTCATCTATTACTAAAAAACCTTTGGTATGAGATACAAATCCAATCCATTTCTTTCTTACGTTTATTTTTTTATTAACCGGAAGAAAAAGTGTTCCCTTGTAATTTCCGCAAAATATTTCAGTCAGCGCTTTTGGATTTTTGCCGTTGGTAATAATCATTGCAATGCCAGCAGAAACGCATCGTTTGGCTGCCTGGATTTTTGTAATCATTCCACCGGTGCTTAATTCTGTATTGCTCGACTTAGCAAGATTTTCAATCTGCACATTTACTTTTTCAACTACGGAAATCAATTCAGCTTTGCTGTTCTTTGTTGGGTCATCGGAATATAATCCATTAACATCACTAAGAATTATCAGCAGGTCAGCTTCAATAAGATTTGCAACCATCGCAGAAAGATTATCATTGTCGCCAAGTTTAATTTCTTCCACCGCAACAGTATCATTCTCATTGATAATTGGAATTACTCCCTGCTCCAATAAAACCGCGAATGTGTTCTTGGCGTTCAGATATCTCGCCCTGCTTATAAAATCATCTTTAGTTAAAAGAAGCTGGGCAATTGTGCAGCCTTTTTTCCTAAATGATTTTTCGTACGCTTCCATTAGTAATGGCTGACCGATAGCTGCCGCAGCCTGTTTTTCCGGAATAGTCTTAGGACGCTTCTTTAATTTAAGCGCTGCTACACCGGCGCCAATTGCTCCCGATGAAACAAGTACAATTTGCTTTCCCAGCGATTGCAGAGATGAAATGCTCTGGACAAAATTATCAATCCGTTCAAGGTTGATTCCTTTTTCTTTATCGGCAAGAAGATTCGTCCCGATTTTGATTACAATCTTGTTGCCGGATTTAAGTATTGTTTGTGCTCTATACATACGGCAAAATTATACTAAAATGATTCTGCAAATTCAAAAACTAAATTTGGTTTGACGAATTTCTTTTTTGGTTTTATCCGGTTCTTTAAATAAATCAACAAAACAGACTTTTATTTTTAAGTTCGCATTACTTTATTTATGTTCAATCATAATGATGTACTATACATGCATTTTTCATGTATCGAAGGTAGAAGAAAACATGAGTAAGTATTATGACAAGAGGAAGAGTAAAATTATTTGGCAGACTTATTCATAGTGTGTCCACATCCGAATTACTTTCACTATGTGACGATCTTCGAGAACCTGATAGACAAGACGATGCTGAAAATTAATGCGGCGGGAATATGCCCCACTTAAATCACCGACAAGTTTCTCATAGCGCGGAGAGTTTTGGAAGGGATTTAGCTCAAGTATCTTTAATGGTTCTTCGGCTTTTGGTTTTAATCCGGCAGATGCAATCTTCAGGGCATCTTTCTGTGCTTGTTTCGTGTAGACAAGCGTCCATTTCACCAGGCTAACTCCGACGAGCATTTCTCAACTGGTGTCTTAAGTCCACGAACGATTGATTCCCGCATCTTTGGAATAGAAAGCAAATATAATGTTTCCTGAATTGCCTGCCAGTCATCTAACGATATGAGAACGCCGGTACTTTTTTCCCCAATAATGTGGATAGGTTCGTGCGATTTCTCAGACTCTATAAGAAGCTGGGACATTTTTGCTTTTCTTACTTCAACGGTTCTCATCAGTACACCTTTGTTTCTACTGGCAATAATATACTTATTAGCCCAAAGACATTCAATTGACAGCTTTACCATGCAGAAAATATTTGAGGTTTTTACAGCATCATTCTTTTACATCACGACATTTTCCCAAACTGCTCTAAGCAACATTATTTTCAGTGTTATGCGCGCACTTAGGTTCATGATAATCTTGTTGAAATAGATATCTCATTTCGGTAAGTTGAAAAAGAAATTTTTCACTTCTTACTTCGATTATTACTGTTGTGTTTGTAAATAGATTTATATTCCTCTTCGATCAAAATTATTTTATTTAATTTGATGACAATAATAAAGGAGTATCGCATATGTACAATGACCATGGATCAGCAATTATTCTAAGCAAACCAACTTTGCCTTTATCTGGTTTTAGAGCTTACATCTTTCAAATCTCACTTATAGGTGCTGCTGTAATTTTACCATTGATAGCACATTTATCTGGTGCTCCGGTAAGATTTCTACTGCCAATGCACTGGCCAGTTATATTAGCTGGTTTGGCATATGGCTGGCGCGCCGGACTTCTCACCGGTACATTAGCTCCTATAGTAAGTTACTTTCTTTCAGGTTTGCCTATGCCTGCTATTCTGCCTTCGATGACGCTTGAATTACTAACATACGGTTTAGTAACAGGATTTTTGCGAGAGAGCATTCGTCTTAATCCATTTTCATCTGTAGCAATCGCTTTAGTGCTTGGAAGACTTGTTTTTGTTTTATCTATGTTGCCCGTTAATTCAGAAATGACAAATTATTTTGAGTACATCCAGATAGCATTATTGCCAGGTTTTGTTGCTGCCTTTTGTCAAATTGCTCTGCTTCCATTACTGGCAAAATGGTGGATCAGGAAGGAACAACAAAATGCAAAATCGATAACGGAGATAACAAAAAAATGAATACAATTAACAAAGAACCTAAAGACTCAACTAACAAAGTTCCGTTTGTAATTACTCTTCCAAAGGATAGTAATAAACATTTTCCAATACTGGATTCCTCCCGAAGTGTGAATATGAAATCCGGGCTTGTCACACTCCAACCTGGAGAGAATGTCGGTTCTCATAACACCGGTGAACGTGAAGAACTGCTTGTAATTCTGGAAGGTATTGCTGAAGTTGAGGCAGAAGGAGTTGCAAAGCAAAATGTAAGTGTGCAATCTGTTGTGTACATCCCTCCCGGTAATCAACACAACGTGAAAAATGTTGGTTTAACACAATTGCGTTACATCTATACCGTATCTCCGGTTCTATTACATCAGGAGTTACATTCTGATGTGTAAATATTAGGTATAAGGATTGTAATCCGCT
>CAZIDB010000326.1:0-4094 GCA_964537965.1 uncultured Melioribacter sp.
TTTCTTTCGCTCCTTTTATCATTCCCTTAATAAGTCCGCCGTAAACTTCTTCAAGTCTGTAAAGTTTTGGGAATGCTGATTTGACGCTTAATTCATCGGGGTTCCCGGCATACACGCCTGCAACAAAAGGATTGATTGCATAATCAAGAAATTCCTGTCCAAGTCTTCTTGCAACAAACTGTGAGATGCTTTGATAATATCCGTCTTCAGATTTTCCGATGAAAGGTTCTGCAAACAATCTTATTTTGGCTTTAGTTGAAAACAGTTTTGTCTTCAGAAAAGCCGGAGGATTCATCGGCAAAGCATGAAGATGGTTATCTCTTAATATGTAGCGCCTGTTCCCTTCTTCGTTCGCATAAATCATTTCATTGGAAAGTCCAACGCCATCAACAATCTGACGAATCAACGGAGTTGTTTCAAGTCCGCTGTTAGGTCCGTAATCAACCAGATAATCTTCTTCCCGGCGGCTTATCATTGCGCCGCCGGGTTCATTGTTTTTTTCAAGAACTGTTACATTGATACCGTCTTTATCAAGCAAATAGGCTGCTGCTAAGCCGGATATTCCCGCACCGAGTATTAAAATCTTTTTGCTCATACAAAATTAATTTAATCCCCGTTTCGATAGCAATGCATCAACTTTTGGTTCTCTACCTCTGAATCTTTTATAAAGAATCATAGCATCTTCACTGCCACCCTTTTGGAGGATGTTTTTTCTGAATGAAGTGGCAAGTTCTTTATCAAACAGGTTCCCTTTTTCTTTAAAAGCCTGGAACGCATCTGCATCAAGTACAGCTGCCCAGATGTAGCTATAATATCCCGAAGAATATCCTCCGGAGAAAATATGCTGGAAGTTAGTACTTTGATAGCGTGATTCAATTTCAGGAATTAAACCTATATTTTTTAATGATTCTTTTTCGAATGAAAGAGCATCTTTCTCTTCATCAGTAGTTAATTCATGCCAGTCCATATCAAGAATTGAAGCTGCAAGATATTCAACTGTTTCAAATCCCTGGTTAAACAGAGAAGAGTTTTCAATTTTCTTAACTAAATCATCTGGCATTGGTTCGCCAGTCTCGAAATGTTTTGCATACATTTTAAGCACTTCCGGTTCCATCGCCCAGTTTTCCATAATCTGTGAAGGAAGCTCGACAAAATCCCTTACAACAGATGTTCCTGAAATTGTTGGATAAACTGAATTAGCAAACATTCCATGAATTGCGTGGCCAAATTCGTGAAATAAAGTATGAACTTCATCAATACTAAGAAGCGAAGGTTTGTCTGCTGTTGGTTTAGAAAAATTTCCATTGTTGCAAATTACCGGAGTAATAAAATTTCCTCCAATGTTGGACTGATCTCTGAAGTTGCTCATCCAGGCACCGCTACGCTTGGTATCGCGCGGAAAGTAATCTACAAAAAGTATTGCAACATGCTTTCCGTCTGCTTCTTTAACTTCAAATGCTCTTACATCAGGATGATAAACCGAAATGTCTTTTCTTTCAACAAACTGAATTCCGTATAATTTTGTTGCCACACCGAACACACCATCAATTACATTTTCAAGTTTGAAATAAGGACGAAGCATTTCTTCATCAAGATCATATTTTTCTTTCTTTACTTTCTCGGCATAGTACCACCAGTCCCATGCGGCAAGTTTAAAATTACCGCCTTCTTTATCAATAATCTTTTGCATATCAGCAGCTTCTGCCGATGCTCTTTTAAGTGCAGGTTTCCACAGATCAATTAAAAACTTATTTACAGTTTCAGGGTTCTTAGCCATACTTTTTTCAAGCACATAATCTGCATGAGTTTTATATCCCAAAAGGTTAGCTCTATCTACACGAAGAGATGCGATTTTTGAAAGAATCTTCTTATTATCAAACTCGTCATTGTTATTGCCGCGATTTATATAAGCTTTAAATAATTTTTCTCTCAATTCTCGTTTAGGTGAATACTGAAGAAAAGGAATAAAGCTGGGCTTCTGAAGAGTAAAGATCCACTTGCCTTCCTGCCCTTTCGATTTTGCAACTTCTGCAGCAGCCTGAACAACTGCATCCGGCAATCCAACCAGATCATCCTTGTTATCTACAATCAATGCAACTGCATTAGTTTCCTTTAGAATGTTATTTCCGAATTTGAGTGACAACGTTGAAAGTTCTTCATTTATTTTTCTCAGCTTATCTTTTTGTTCATCATTAAGATTTGCACCATTTCTTACAAAACCGGAATTGTACTCTTCAAGCAATGTATTTTGTTCAGTTGTAAGATTTAGTTTTTCTTTTTCAGCATATATTGCCTTTATCCGTTCAAAAAGTTTTTCGTTCAGGTTAATGTCATCCCTGTGTTTGGAGAGCATGGGTGTAAGAGTCTCAGCCAATTTCTGCATTTCATCGTTTGTATTAGATGAAAGCAAGTTATAGAATACATTGCTAACTTTTGTAAGAAGCGCTCCGCTTTTTTCCATAGCCTCAATTGTATTTTCAAATGTTGCTTTATCTTTATTATTAAGCAATTCATCTACTTCGGCTTTCTGCTGTTTCATCCCTTCTTCAAACGCCGGCAGAAAATGTTCTTCTTTGATTTCATTAAACGGAGGAGTTTGATGGGGAGTTTTCCATTCCTTGAAAAAAGGATTATTCATATTCTTCTCTTCATTTGGATAATTGAGCGGACTAAGTAAAATAACCGCCATTAAAATAAAAAATGTTAGTTTCATTTTATACCTGTTGTTTTTGTGTTGATGTTGTATACCGATCTATTAAAAGTCAAAAGTGAAAAGATTATTTCATTTTCAATCTTACTATTTCTGCCAATGCATCAATGAAAAGTGCTGAATCATTCAGGCCTGTCATAACAATATAATTTTCTATTCCTGCCTTATCTGCCACGTGCCTGTATTCAATGTCAAGCTCAAAAGAAGTTTCCACATGATCCGACACAAAACTAATAGGAATTATTAACAAATGCTTTTTACCTTTTACCGCAAGTTCTTCAATCATCTTATCCGTTGAAGGCTCGAGCCATTTTACAGGACCAACTTTGCTCTGGAAGCATTCGTGATATTGATGTGAATGATTACGCTGCTTCATTACAACTTCAATTGTTTTCTTTATCTGATGGCTATAAGGATCGCCTTTTTTAACATAACTAACCGGAGTTCCATGAGCGCTGAAAACCAATTGCACATCTTTCCGAACTTCCTCCGGAAACTTAAGCAATGTTTCATCAATTCTCTGGTTTATTGCTTTGCAGTAAATCTCGTTATCAAAATAATTATCAATATAAATAAGCTTTGAAAGGTCTCCCTTGTAATGTCGTTTCCACTCATTAAATGATGAGCCGGTAGTGGATGTAGAAAAATGCGGGTAAAGCGGAAGGAGAATTATTTTTTCATAATCCGCATTTTCAACCATCTTAACTATTTCCTCTGTTAGCGGATGCCAGTAACGCATTGCAACATAAACATCAGCATCAACGCCTGCAGTTCGCAGTTTCGTTTCAAGATTTTTCTGCTGCAATTCGGTCCAGCAATTTATTGGTGAGCTTCCGCCAATTAATCTGTATTCTTCAATAACTTTTGGTGCACGTTTTTTAGATATAAATCTTGCCAGGCTTTTTTGAAACGGAAGTTTAAATATATCCGGATCATTAAATAGATTTTCTAAAAATGGCTGCACTGCATCAAGGGAATCGGGGCCGCCTAAATTAAATAGAACTACAGCCCATCTCCCCGCCCCTCTTCCTTGCCTATCGGCAGGAAAGCCCAAGGGGAAGAGGGTGGAAGTTTCTTTATTTTCTATAACTGTTTTTTCTTCATTCATTTTATTCTTTCTGTTTTCTATAAATCAAAAATCATTTTAAGTAAGCCAGATGAAAGGATTGCTTCAGCATTCAGCCTTGAAGGATGAATGTTTTCATCCATCAAACATATACCTGCCTTTATACGGTTCTTGAGTACTTTGCCGTATCTTCTTTGCGTTCGATATATCCATCAAAATTCATAGCAATATTGCGGATTAGTAATCTGCCCATTTCAGTTACCTTAATCATATCATCACCTACGGCAACCAATTCATCTTCGATCATTTCTTTGAGAC
>CAZIDB010000327.1:0-4056 GCA_964537965.1 uncultured Melioribacter sp.
GATTGAAAATCGGAAATAAAAATTTTTTGGGAATTTTATAAAAGTGCCTATTAGGAAAAGCCAACCAAAAAGTTGGCTTTTTATTTATCTCGCTCGCTCCTGCACCCGCCATATTCTTGATTCAGCATCATAAGCATAGTCTATTGTAATTCTGATCCTTCCTCTGGATAAGCGAGACTTTGTGTAACCAATATCATCCTGAGAAAATCCTTCACTAACAAGAAACTTTATCATCGCATAATAATACTGTCTTGCACTGGTTTTTGAATTGCAAGCAAGAACATTAAGAGCTTCAAATATTTTTTTATTCTTGATTTTATAAAGTTTCATTGTGTCGTTTGAGGGATCAATATAGCTGATTGTTTTTATAGTACCATATTGCACAGTGCCATAACCAAACGCATTGGTTAATTCAGTTTCTGTTGCTCCAACATATTCGTAAAACATTTGTGCATTGGTTACGGTTGTTAATAGTAGTAATGTTACAATAATTCTAAAGAGTATCTGTTCCATTGTTTTTATTCCCGAATAATTTATTCAAAGAGAAATAACATTATCTTTTCTTTTTGTTTCTCTCATTATGGTTGTTATTCTTACATACGGCTGCAAGCGTACCAGCAATCGCTTCAATTATTACTAACCAGATACAAGTCATTTTCTACTCCTTTTTTTCAATTTCAGTTTTCTCTTTCTTTTTATCCAGGTACTCTTTCTTTAGTACTTTAACTATTGCAGATGCTACCTTTATTACTATTTGGACTGAAGGAATGCTTTTCAAGTGAATCACCTCCTTGGTTAATTAAGAACTCCTTAACAGCCCTGTTAACTAATGTTGTCATTGGTATGGGTTTGGTTAAGGAGTGTTTTAGTTTATATAATGCTTGCACATATTCCGGTTTAATTTTGGGGGAGTACATCATTTACCTCAATCAGCAAATCTGCAATACACCATTCACGATTCATATGATGAATTGTAACTTTACCCTTTCCATCAGAGGATATTAAGTAACCCCAGTAAGAATTATCAGAACCTTCGAATAGAATCTCAACGTTTTCTTTCATTGTAGTATCCAATACTGATGCAACAAGAAAAACAAGAGTGTTATCTGAATCGTGTACTTCATTATAATCTTCAAGGAGTAGTTCTCCATCAGGATCGAAAGTGTAGAATAGTTTAGTAAATGATATTTTTTGCTTATGCCGGAATTTTTCTGCTGATATACAGATTTCAATTAAAGAATTTTTTAGATCGGTTGGTATTTGTTTTGTGTTAATTATTTTAATTAAATCACAAAAGTTATTGCACGTTTCTAATTCTTTAATAGTTGCTATATCGTGATGATGTATTATATCAGTAAGGAAATTTATAACTTCCTTGTACTTATCGGAGAAAAAAACTCCATCACAGAATATTATGCTGTAATATCCCATAAGTATCTCCTATAAGTTTATAATTTGAAAAGTCTGCTTAACTCAAGCTGATAGGAAGCTCTGAGCCGTTGCTGAATTGTATGAGAAACATAGTAGGTTATGACATTATAAAGTATCCATTGATTGCGTGCTTTTTTGTTTTCTTCTTCCTGCTCTTCAACATACTTCATTATTTTTTTACCAAGTTTAAGTTCAATGGTTTTTCGTAATGTCTCTGTTACCTTTTCATTTTGAAGCTGTTCAATACGGTGCTTTATTACAGGTACTTTTTCATATGTGGCTTCAACTTGTTCTTTGAGAGTTGTAATGTTCAAACCCATTGTATGCTTTCCATAAAACCTTGAAAGCACTTCACCGAAAACCATTCCGTTCTTGCAGATTGCTCTGATAGCACCAAATAACATTCTTACAGATTCGCTTGAATCGTATGAATTGTGCAGAAATAATGATAAGGCAATGTCTGATCTTCCATCGTGGAAAATTAATTCCGGAAATGTTACCTGCATTCTCATACGAGTGTTATCGACGAATGAATGACTTGAATCGATGTACCAGGATGTGTCAAGCCTGTTAAGCTGTTCCATCAATGGTTTAATAACTTCTGAATTAGGAACAACTTTATAGGTATCATTCATTATTGAAATAAGTTCACCAGTATCTTTCCGGACAATTGCCTTATAAGCCCGAGTTGGTTGCATACTTTTTCCAAAAGCATCCTCGTGAAATACTTCACGTTCGATAACCGGAAAGAGAAAAGGTTCTAACCGTTTTTCTAATTCTGTTGTCATAAATACCTCTGTTTAATAATTAAGAATTGTGTGGTTGCCTTTTGTACGCTGAATGAATAGAGTAATTGCAACCTGAGAAATATTTGTTACTCCATTAAACTTTTGCTGAATCTTAAAAGCATCATCAAAACTTTTTTCCATAGCGGTGTAATAGAAGTCATCTTCTTGTTTAGGTGGGGTGTGTTGTGTTGGTTCTTCATTGGTGGGAACTTTATGAACATCATAATTGATGACAACTTTAGAATTTTTTTGAATAGCCTGTTTTGTAACAAGTAAAGCATCACCCTTTTTGTAGTTCTTTAATTGTTGATGAAGAGTTTCCGGTGCAAATAAGGAATACTCTTTACCGTCTCCGTTTGAGATAGCATATAAAAAATATTTACCATAATTGCCTGTGCCTTCAATACAATTATCAAATAAGAGAGTAATTGAGTACTGCTTGTTAAGTTCAAGATCAATCTTCGGTCTCTCCATTGTTGTTGCCTCCGTTTTTTAATTTGATTGAAAATTTATCCTTACCTCCTTCAATTAGTTCAACTCCGGCAGGAATCTTTCTTGTCATCTTGTAAAACTTTTTGATTTTGTTTTTGTTGGGAATTACTTCTTCAGGTTTAACGTCTGAAAGATCAGCAATGTTTTTGTTTGACAGGAACAATTGAAGATCTGTTATATCAAGTTTATCAATTGTTTTTCTTCTTAATAATTGTCCGTGTGGTAAATCAATGGTTCTGGTTTTTTCGTCCTGTTCATTCATAAATACCTCCAGCTTCCTTGTGAGCCATTCAACCTTGTTTTGAAGTTTAATGTTACGTTGTAATGCCCAATCTTCAATAATCTTTTTTTCTTCATTTGCCTGGTTAAAGTTCTTTTCAATTTCAGCTTGAAGGTTTGTAATTTCAATGAGGATGGCATCGATTTGAGATAATTGTAGTTTTTGTTCTTTCGCCTCAATCTCCTGAAGCATTGATTCTATAAAATCTTCCATAATATCTTCTCTCTAATTATTTAAGAAAGTGCGGTAGCACATTATTATTTTTCTTATACCATTTTATTTCTTAAAGATTTGAAAAATCAGTTGCTACTTGATTCATTTTTAAGTTTTTTTATAGGAAAAATTTTTAGAAAATAGAAAATCATTATGGAAAAAACTAGAAAGCTAACTTTAACTATTACGAAGGATTATTGTCATCTGGAAGTGATAGAATTGTTTCAAAAAATTGCAGAGAATAATTCGCTTTTGTTATTTGGCATTACATCGGATATTGACAACCTAGGAGAATACATTGCTTATAATGGAAGGGCTAAAGGACAGAATCTTGTCGACTTCTATACGAATTTAATTAATGAATATGTTTCGATAGTTCAAAATAAAGTTCAAGACTTGGTATTTATTCCAGCAGGGGAAGAGGTGACAATACTTGGACTAGTGAACAACTCTAATGATTATAATTATTTTATTCGGGAATTAGAGACTTACACAAATGGTAAGATAACTGATTCCATTTTCTCTACTACATCGACAGGCATTACTTTTGGTGGAAAGATCATTGATGAGAACGATATACTTGATCGAATAAGGAAATTTGCTGATGATCTTTGTACAAATAATTATAATCCTTTTGAAGAATACTACTATATTCTTGAACTGATTAGAACCGTTATTTCTCCAATTGTGGATATTAACAAATTCAAATCACTTTGTATAACACAAAAATCTGATGCAATCTTTTTAAGAAATTTTATTTATCTCGAATTGTTGAATTACAAACAGAAAACCAGAGAATTGCTTAAAACAATCACTTTCAATAAAAATAATATTAAAATTGATGGAGCATTA
>CAZIDB010000328.1:0-4053 GCA_964537965.1 uncultured Melioribacter sp.
GGATATTCATCATTTAGAAAAATACCGCGGTACTTAACGGATGGAGGTCCCTGAATGTAAATATCCGGATTAACAAACAAATTATCTTTATGTTCTATTGCCACGTCCGCCCACCAATACCAGGGGGAAACACCTATTTTCTCTGCAAGATCATATATACCGTAAATTGTCCCGCGCTTATCACTGCCAACAATTATTAATGCGCAATCAATATCAGGAAAAGGTTTTTCAATAACCTGTAATTTGTATGTTTCCCATTTACCTTTTATATCGTTTACATTAAGCTTGTTTTGAGAAGCTAATTCATCAATCAGTTTACTCTTACCTATCGTTCCGATAATTACAATTTCTTTCTCATTAGGAATATCATTAAAGAAAAGGCTTGGTTCTGCACTTGTTACATTTTTAATATCTCTTTGAAGATCTTTGGTAACACGGATTACCCCTGGATAGTCCTGCGAATTGATAACTATTGAAGCTGATTTACCATTTTCAGAAAGAGTAAAACCATTATCAGTTTTCTTATCAGAGATAAATGATTTTGACTGAGCATCAACAACGCCTGGTAAAAGCACAAAGCTTAACAGGCAAATAATGATTTGAAAATATTTTTTCATCGTATTTTATCCCTTCTATTCAAACTTGATGATTATTATTCTTGAAGAAGAAAAGTTTAATAAATATGCTTCCTTAAATTTATTTAATAGTTGAACTTTATTTTTTTAGCGACTAGAAAAGCCTTCCTATTCATTTAATAGATTTTGAAATTACCGCTTACCTGCAGCATACCTAGCATATACAAAACGCTGTCATAATATCTATATTGACCGGTCGGTATTTCTGCGTTCCATAATTCTTCAACGAATAATTTTCGGTTCTCAATAGTAGCGGCTAATGCAGCAACAGCATTCATTGAAACCAAACCAAGGCTATGGTCATTTATTAATTGTTTACCATCAAGAGTAAAAACATTACCATGAGTTTTTAATCCCACAGACATGAAAAAATCTAAAAGTTTGTTTGACTGATTTACTGCCCAATCATCTTTCTTGAACCATACATAATCAACAGCAACATTCATTGCCACCCGCCATGCGTCATACTGAAAGTTAACCGCGCCGGAATTCCATGGTGTGCTGTAAGGTCTTCCGTCAAAGTGAGAATAATCAGGTGCAAGTCCTGTTACAGGATGAACAGTTTTTTTCAAAAAGCTTCTGCTCGTATCCGCAGCATCTTTCCAGAATTGATTATACTTATCAGCCTGCATTGCCCACAGTTCATAAAAGTGAGGAAGATGGTATGAAGGATCAGTAAAAAAGTTCGCCTGAGGCTCCGGAACAAACACAACCTGTTTTTCCTTTCTGTTGAACATGCTTTTAATTCTGAAACCTTTATCATCTTTTTCATACATTTCATTCAGGAGCGTAAGAGCTTCTTTTTTATAATTAAAAATTCCTTCGCCATCACCCCAGCGTGAAGAGGCAAACAATAAAGCCATTACAGTCCATTCTTCTCCATCAGGCGCAGAAGTAGAATCCATTACTCTTCCATCCGGATACATTTGCCATGCAAAGTAATTCTTAGATTCGCCTGAGCTGAACTGCATATAGGTTATCATCCATTTCCAGAGTTTATCAAATTCAGTTTTTTTATCAAGTTGGACTGTAATCATTAGTCCATAAGACATTCCTTCACTTCTGACATCCTTATGAAGAATATCTTCAAGATAAGCCATGTCATTTCCAACGGGATAAAAAATTCTCTGGGTGGAATCATTCCCGTAAAAAAGCTGTCTGAAGGCATTATCAAGTTTCAATTTTACATCTGCCTCGCTTTTATTTAGAAGCGAATTAAACAGATTAGGATAATTACCGGACTTATATGCACCGGTAATTTGATTTCCGGAACTGCACCCGATAAAAAGTGAAGCAAGCGTTAAGCATATTGTTAGCAACAAAACTTCAAACGGCAATTTACAGTTATTATACTTTCTCAATTTATCTTCTCTTGATGAAAAGTTTTTGAATTATATTTTCTATTTCACAAGCAACAATTTCTTTACAGCCATAAAATTACCAGCTTTCATCCTGTAGTAATAAATTCCGGATGCAAGATCGGAGGCGTCAAGTTTCGTCTGGTAATTTCCGGTTTCATAATTTCCGTTTACAATTTCTTTAATTTCATTTCCAAGCAAATCGATTAAAGTTATCTGTACATCACTTCGCTCTGCAACTGAGAAGGAAATTATTGTTTCAGGATTAAAAGGATTAGGATAGTTCTGCATCAATTTAAACTTCATTGCAGATAAGTCAGATTCAACATCAGAAATAATTTTAGTTTTAAAACTTGTGAATGCAGAAAAATCACTTTCACCATATTCATTTATTGCTTTTACGCGCCAGTAGTAGGTCGTACTTCCATTTAATGTATCCAGTTGTAAAAGAGTATCTGTAACTGTAGAATCGATAAATAAAGAATTAAATGCTCTTACCATAGAAACCTGTACACGATAAGATGTTGCACCTAATGAAGAATTCCAGACTAAAGTGGGATTTATCTCTTCATCTAATTTATTAAGCGGAGAAGATAGAACAGGTGCAAAAGGCTTTTTTATATAATCCCGAATCCATTGTAAAGCCGGGCGCTCAGTTCCATTTGATAATAATAAATATGTTGTAGGATGACTTGACCACACATCATTCTGAATGTATCCCCAGAATGTAATTCCTTTTACCGCAGGATGATTCCAGAAAATCGGGAAATAAATTTTGTACTGTTCAAGCTGTATGCTGTCAACTGGTTCATCAACATCAAATTCAGTTAAATAAATAGGTAATCCAGTTTCAGCAAGCCGGTCAAGATTGGATTTAATTGTAGAGGTGCTATATACATAACTATTCGTAGCTCCTACATGACTACGGAATTCAAAGTAATGCCCCTGAATACCGATTCCATCAATCAGATTTCTATTCTTAAGAAGATTTATAAGATTGATATAATTTGTTGTTACCTGATTATCATGGAGAACATTATACTCATTAATAAGAAGTTTTGTATCAGGGTTGAAAGATTTCCTTGCAAGTTCAAATGCTTTTATAACCCAATCCCAACCGGTAGCGCCATCGCCACCCAAAGCATTTTTATAATCAGGTGCAGCATGGAATGGTTCATTAACAACATCTACATATGCCATTAGCGGATAACGCGCTGCAAGCGTATCTATCCATTCTTCAACAGCTTCTCTTTGCGCAGCCGCGTCAAGCGAAGTGATCCAGCCGGGCTGTTGACTTCCCCAAATTAATGTATGTTCTTTACAGGGGATGGGTCTGTTCTTAGCATAGTTATAAATCTTATCAAGATTAGTAAAATTGTACATTCCCCGGCTATATTCTACAGAACCCCACTTACCATCATTTCCAGGTGTAATTTGGTTCCAGTATTTGTAAAAGTTACGCCAAACATCACTGCTTGTTCCCGCACCTAAAAATTTATTTAAACCTTGAGCAAGCGGTTGAGAGAATGACTGGGAAAAGAGAAGCAAACAGAGAAATAACAGGACTACTATTACTGATCTAGTTTGGGTTACCTGGATTCCTTTATTGACTTTCTTCCTGACTAAAGAAGAAAATATTTTTTTATAATATAACATTTGTGTTTCCTTACTATTTCTAAAATTTTTTGTATATGCCTTCAACATTTTTCCAGGAGAAGAAGAGAGTTAAATACTTAGTAACTCTCCTCCGACATAATTTCATTTTAGCAAAACGAGTTTTTTTGTATCTGTAAATCTATCTGTTTTTAGCTGATATAAATATACTCCGCTTTCAAGTTCGCCACCATTAAAAGCTATGGTGTAATTACCGGTATTTTGAATTCCATTAACCAAAGTAGCTACAACCTCGCCTAAAAGATTAAAAACTTTAAGTGAAACAAAACCACTTTGAGCTAAAGTATAGCTTATGCTGGTATTTGGATTAAAAGGATTAGGGAAATTTTGTTTTAGTGCAAAGACTTTTGGGATCTTACTATCATTTATACTTGTTGATCTTTTAA
>CAZIDB010000329.1:0-4009 GCA_964537965.1 uncultured Melioribacter sp.
TAAAAAAGCAAGTTGGTAAAAGAGTAGGAGAATAATTAGATGCCAGTAACAGATCCAATTTCAGATTTATTGACAAGAGTTAGAAACGCTATTAAAGCACGCAAAAAAATTGTAGATATTCCATCATCGAATATGAAGAAAAATATTGCGGAGATAATGAAACAATCAAAATTCATTTCAGATTATGGCGTAATTGAAGATAACAAACAAGGTATTCTTAGAATCCAACTGAAATATAGTAACCTTGGTCCTGCAATAAGCGGTATCAAAAGAATTAGTAAACCCGGTTTAAGGGTTTATTCAGACAAGGAAGATATTCCTAACGTTTTAAATGGGTTAGGTATTGCAATTATTTCTACCAACAAAGGAATAATGAGCGATAAGCAGGCTAGAAAAGAAAACATGGGCGGAGAAGTACTCTGCTATATTTGGTAAAATTGTTTTAAGCTATATTAACTTGAACGGAGTTTTAAAGTGTCACGAATAGGTAAAAAACCAGTATCAATAGACGGAGTAACGGTATCACTTTCCGGCAATACTTTGAAAGTAAAAGGAAAGTTAGGAGAGTTGTCAAGAGATTTGCATCCTAATATGCAGGTTGAAGTAAGCAAAGAAGAAGTTTTGGTTAAACGTCCTGATGATGCTAAACAAAACAGGGCATTGCACGGTTTAACCAGAGCATTAATCCAGAATATGGTAAGCGGTGTTAAAGAAGGATTTACAAAAACATTAGATATAGTTGGTGTTGGTTATAAAGCAGAATTAAAAGGTACAAATTTACTTCTTACTATCGGCCTTTCTCATCCTATTTATTTTGTGCCGCCAGCTTCTGTTAAATTAGAAGTACCTGCTCCAACACAAATTAAAATTTCCGGTATTGATAAGGAGCTTGTTGGTTTAGTCGCAGCAAAATTAAGATCATTCAGACCGCCTGAACCATACAAAGGAAAAGGTATTAAATACAGTGATGAAACTATTGTTAGAAAAGCAGGCAAAACAGCCGGTAAGTAACCTGAATTGGAGAAATTAAAATGATTAGAAATCAATCGTCAAGACAAAGAGCTAAATTTAGAATAAGAAAGAAAATTTTCGGTACACCGGAACGTCCGAGAATGACTGTGTACAGAAGTTTATCACAGATTTATGTTCAACTGGTTGATGATATTAATGGAAAGACGCTTATTTCAGCTTCTACCTTATCAAAGGAAGTTGTCGATCAGGTAAAATCTGCAAAAGGTAAAATCAGTAAAAGCAAACTTGTTGGTAACCTTATTGCAAAGAAAGCTGTTGAAGGTGGAATCAGTAATGTAGTTTTTGATCGTAACGGATATAAATATCATGGCAGAGTAAAAGCTTTAGCTGATTCTGCAAGAGAAAACGGACTTAAATTTTAATTTTTTAATAACTGTTCTAAATAAAAATTGTTTTACTGCCGGGTCGTCTAATGGCAGGACAACGCCCTTTGGAGGCGTCTGTAGAGGTTCGAGTCCTCTCCCGGCAGCCAAAGTGTTAAATGAAATGTAAAGAGTAACGGAGTACAAATTGAAACACACAAAAGTAAGTGATATTGAAAATCTAAAAGAAAAGATTGTACATATAAACCGTGTGGCAAAGGTTGTTAAAGGTGGTCGCAGATTTTCCTTTAACGCTATTGTTGTTGTTGGCGATGGTAATGGCCACGTTGGTGTTGGTTTAGGTAAAGCTAATGAAGTTACTGATGCAATTTCCAAAGGTATTGATGACGCAAAGAAAAATGTTTATAAAGTTCGTGTTGTCAAAGGTACTATTCCTCATCCTATTATTGGTAAGTTTGGTGCTGGTAGAGTTATGCTTAAACCGGCTACCCCTGGTACAGGTTTAATTGCCGGCGGTGGAGTTCGTGCTGTGTTAGAACTTGCCGGTGTGCAGGATATATTAACTAAGTCGCTTGGTTCAAGCAACCCTCACAACCAGGTTAAAGCTACTTTAAGCGCTTTGTTAAACCTTACAGATGCAAGAACTATGTCAAGAAAAAGAGATTTGACTTTATCAGAATTGTTTAATTCCTAATTGAGGATCTAATTTAGATGGCAAAGAAATTAAAAATTACTCAGACCAAAAGTGTTATCGACAGACCAAAAACGCAAAAGCTTACTATTAAAGCTTTGGGTTTAGGAAGACCGAACTATACAGTTGTTCATAACGATACTCCTCAGATAAGAGGAATGATAAACAAGGTAACTCACCTGGTTATTTTTGAAGAAGTAGAAGAATAAGGAAATTTTAAGATGGATAGATTAAGTAATCTTAAACACGCAAAGGGTTCTGTTAAAAAGAGAAAGAGAGTTGGACGCGGCCAGGGAAGCGGACACGGCGGTACTTCTACAAGAGGTGAAAATGGACAGCTTTCCCGTTCAGGTGCTAAACACAGATTGTGGTTCGAAGGCGGCCAGATGCC
This sequence comes from uncultured Melioribacter sp., assembly GCA_964537965.1. GTDB lineage: Bacteria > Bacteroidota > Ignavibacteria > Ignavibacteriales > SURF-24 > SURF-24. Next base: position 2,438 of record CAZIDB010000329.1, read on the forward strand.
TTTGATGAGAAGGCTTCCTAAAAGAGGTTTCCATAGTCCTTTCAAAGTTGTTTACCAAACTGTTAATCTTGAAAGATTACAGAAATTAGTTGATGATAAAAAAATAGCAGATGCTACAATTAATGCCGCTGTATTGTACCAATGCGGATTAATAAGAAAAGCTGCAGCTCCTTACAAAGTTTTAGGTGAAGGAGATATTAAAGCAAAATTAAATGTTGAAGCTTTTGCGTTTAGCGAATCTGCTAAACAGAAAATAGAAGCTGCTGGTGGTAAAATAAAATTAATCGAAGTTTAATGGCTAAAATTCAAGAAACCTTCAGAAATATTTTTAAGATTCACGAACTTAGGCAAAGAATTTTATATACTCTTGCCCTGTTAGTGATTGTTAGACTTGGCGCCCATATTACTCTGCCAGGTATTGATTCATCTGTATTGGCCGATGCTATGGCAAACAGTACATCAGATAACCTGTTTGGATTATATGATCTGTTTGTTGGCGGAGCATTTCATAATGCCGCTCTTTTTGCATTGGGCATAATGCCTTACATCAGTGCATCAATTATTATTCAGTTGATGACCGCTGTTGTTCCTTACTTCCAGAAATTACAGCAGGAAGGAGAAGAAGGCAGAAAAAAGATGGCCCAGCTTACGCGTTACGGAACAGTTCCTATCTGCGCAATGCAAGCCTGGGGAGTTACAGTTCATCTTAATAATTTAGCTCCTAACGGAATACCGGTTGTTCCTTTTGCTGTGCAGGGAATTGGTTTTACCTTATCAACCATAGTTATTCTTGTTGCCGGCACTATCTTTATGATGTGGATGGGTGAGCAGATAACTGATAAAGGAATTGGCAACGGAATTTCTCTTATAATCTTTATTGGTATTATTGATAGATTCCCTTACGCTATTCTTGATGAATACAGGTTATTATCATCAGGCCAGAGAAATATAATTATTGAAGTTATGATTCTTGTCTTTATGATTTTTATTATTGCAGGCGTTGTTTTAGTTACACAGGGTACAAGAAGAATTCCTGTTCAGTATGCAAAAAGAGTTGTTGGTAGAAAAGTTTACGGTGGTGTAACTCAGTATATTCCTTTAAGAGTGAATACGGCTGGAGTAATGCCTATAATATTTGCTCAATCAATTATGTTTATTCCGAGCACTGTTTTATCATTCTTCCCTAACAGCGAGTTTATGCAAAGTGTAGCAGGATTTTTTGAGTACAGGTCAGTTACGTATTCGGTTATATATGCTGTTATGATTATATTCTTTACATACTTCTATACTGCTATTGCGTTCAATCCTAAAGATGTAGCAGATACAATGAAGAAGCAGGGTGGTTTCATTCCCGGTATAAGACCTGGAAAACAGACCTCTGAATTTATTGATAATATATTAACAAAAATTACTTTACCCGGATCATTCTTCCTGGCAATTATAGCAATACTTCCTGCTTTCGTTTCGGGTTTTGGTGTGTCCGGTCAGTTCGCATCATTCTTTGGCGGTACAAGTTTGCTTATTGTTGTTGGCGTTGCTCTGGATACTTTACAGCAGATTGAATCTCACTTA
>CAZIDB010000330.1:0-3870 GCA_964537965.1 uncultured Melioribacter sp.
CAAATATGGATTATGCACGTTCGAGAGGACTTGAACTTGAATATCGCAAAAGAATAGGAAAATGGTTTACCGGTGTTGGTTCATTTTCTTATGCAATCATAACCGGAAAAAGTTCTTCTGCAGATGAAGGTGTGTTAATTGAACGCGGTGATCTTGATGAATCTATTAAAGAAGAATATATGTCCTGGGACAGACCATTTACCGGCACATTAACAACAACTTTTAATGTTGAAAAAGGAAATCCTTTGTTTGGATTCCTTCCGGGAATATTAGATGATTATAATATCTATCTTAGATTCTTTTATGAATCGGGCAAAAGATATACCGGTTATTATTTTACAGGAAATTATGAAGCTAACGGCAGACCTGAATATGACTCAGACAGAAAGAACAGGTATGCAAAGATTGGCGCCGACTGGTTCTGGATTGATTTAAATTTTGAAAAATATTTTTCAATCGGAAGAATAAAGTTAAGTGTGTTTGTTGAAGTTAATAATCTGCTTGATACAAAGAATTCAGCAATTATAAATCCTGTTACCGGTGAAGCTTATGAAGTTGGTGATCCGACTCCTTTAACATGGAATGATCCGTTATACCCGGATTATCAGGCACCTATTTCGCCCTATCAAACTGATCCGGCAAGATATTTAACAAGAAGAAATGTAAAATTCGGAATGAGTATAAGATTTTAAAACCTTTGACGCTTTGTGCCGGTTAAGGATTCTTTACCGCCCAAACACAAAGATGCAAAGAAAAAATATAGAGTATGAAGAAAATAATTTTTTTAATCGTTATTGTAAGTTTGTTCGTTGAAACGAAAGCACAGTTGTTTCCAACCTTAGGTGGTCAGCGTGCAGGTATATCCGGACTTCAATTCCTTAAGATAGGAGTTGGCGGAAGAGCTTCTGCAATGGGTGATGCCTTTGTTGCAGTTGCTAATGATGCCTCGGCTTTATATTGGAATCCCGCCGGTCTTGTTCAAACTTCTAAAAATGAAGTTATATTTTCTCACAATGAATGGCTTGTGGACATTAAACATGAATTTGCAGGTGCAGTTTATCATCTTACTTCAAATGATGTTGTAGGCGCTTCTGTAACTGCTTTACATATGGAAGATATGAAGGTTACTACAGAGTTTATGCCGCAGGGAACGGGAGAGTATTTCAGTTATGGGGATATAGCTTTTGCCCTTACATATTCAAGAAAAATGACTGAACAGTTCAGCTTTGGCGGTACAATTAAATATATAGAAGAGACTCTCGATAAGCTTAAGATGCGCGGAGTAATGGTTGACCTTGGTACATTCTACTGGACAGGATTAGGTTCAACAAGGTTTGCAGTTACTGTTTCAAACTTTGGCAATAACCTTGCCCCGGATGGTGAAGTGACGCTAATGGATAAGACCAAGAAATCAGAATGGCAATCCTTCTCACCTCCAACTGTTTTCAGAATTGGATTTGCGTTTGAACCATACCAGACTGAGAATCATATGATTACTACGTCAGTGCAGCTAAATCACCCGAATGATAATAGTGAGAACGTTTCTCTTGGCGCCGAATATAAATTTTATAATTTCTTCTTCCTGAGAGGTGGTTATAAATTTAATGTTGAAGAACAAAATTATACTTTTGGTGCCGGTGTTAATATGCCGCTAAGTACTGTTGATATAAGTGTTGATTATGCTTTTGCAAATTTCACCAGGTTAGGTTCTGCTCACAGATTCTCACTTATTTTAGGTTTGTAAAATGCGTTCTAACAGAGTAAAGATTTTTTCAATACAGACAAAAATGATTTATAAGATGAAGATAGTTTATTTATTACTTGCAGCCGTAGTTTTATTTTCAGGATGCAATACCGGGAAACTCGACCTTGACAAAATAACTGCAACAGAAGATACCGATACAGGTAAGATTAATGATACTGTATACGTCAAGCAAAATCCCGACTGGACAGGCTTCAATAATCCACAGGACATTCTTGTTGGACGCGAGCCGTTTTTATATGTAGCTGATACAGACAATGACCAGATTGTAATGCTTAATCTTGCAGGACAGGTTTTAGGTAAGAGATCAATTAAACATCCGATTGCTTTAGCGCAGGATTACCAACTCAATTTAATAGTATGTGCTGAATTTGATACTTTGATCCAGGGAGTAACAGAAACTTTCAGCGCTGTTTATAAATTGGATTTGTATTCAACCGGTCATCATATTGAAAATACCGTACCGGTGAGGATTATTCCTACTGCTAAAGATTTTCTTTACCTGAATGAAACCAAAAGAAGAGAATACACGGGCGTTTGTGCATTCTATGATAATTCTTTTTTTGTAAGCAGAATTGGGCCGAACAACTCAAGTATTTTTGATCCTGATAATGCAATTCTTATTTATCAGAAAAAGACTGCACTGAACGGTGCAAAAGCAGATACATTAATAGGCACTGTTCCTTTATTAACTCCGGAAGGCACAGGACTTTTATCTGCAAACAAAATAAGCTCGCTTACTTCTTTTAACAAGAGGAATATGGATTTCATTCTGACTTTGGTTGGAAACAATAGTTTCAGAACACAATGGCTTCAATATATTGAATCATCTGAATTCTCAGGTTATGTCAGTAAGCTATCACCATCAAACGCAACAATGATGAGCGTAAACAAATTCACACAACCTGAAGATGTTGCGATTGATGACTTAGATAATATCTTTATTGCCGATGCAGCTAAGGATAGCATATATAAATTCAATTCATACGGAGATGAACTGCAATCTTTTGGTGGTCCGGCTGTTTTCAAATCTCCTCATGCTGTTGCCTTCTTTGATAAGACTCTCTATGTTGTTGATACCGGCAACAATAGAATTCTGCGATTCATTTTATCTACGGAGACTGATTGATAAAAAAAATATTTTCTCTTTTTTTAATTCTTGTCGGCTTAGTAACTGCACAGGACCTAGTTCCTATTTCTACAGTAAAGACTAATGACGCAAACGGTGCACCTGTTGGAGTTAACCAGGTATTTAAAGTAAGTGGAATTGTAACATCATCAAGCCAGCTTGGTACCGCAGGCCCGGCAACAATTCAGGATCCTACCGGTGGAGTTGCAGTCTACGGAAATACAATTGCAAGCCAGGTGAGTATTGGAGATTCTGTTACTGTTATTTCAACTTTAACAAACTATAACGGGCTTGCCGAACTTGATATGTCTAAAACAGGATCATCATTTACTAAGCACAAATCCGGTTGTTTATTTGATACTCTAATTGTAACGATTGATCAGATTAAGAATCAGCAGTGGAATGGTATTGAAGAGTTTGAGAGCAGCTTAATCAGAATTAATAATGTTAAAATAACTGGCTCAGGTACTTTTGATATTGGATCATCATCCGGGAAAAATTATACTATTACGGACGCCACCGGTCAGTTGGAAAGCGGATTACGCATTGATAAAGATGTTACTTCAATTGTCGGTACTTCTATTCCAACAGATGAGATTGATATTATCGGAATACTCAGTCAGTATGATAACTCTTCACCATATAGCTCCGGTTACCAGCTTTTACCAAGATTCAGATCAGATTTAATTGATGACGGCAGACCAATTATTCTAACTCCGGTTCTTGCTGTAGGTGTTGATTCAGTTACTACAAATATCTTTTTCAACACTTCAAGGAAAGGGAATTCTCAGGTTAAGTATGGATTAACTACTGCTCTTGAAATTGATTCGCTTATTATTGATGAGGATACAACATTTCATAAAATTACATTGACCGATTTAGAGCCTTCAACAAAATATTATTTTAAAGTTTATTCTGATAATGAAATCGGTAGAAGCGAAGGAACACTGCAAAGCTTTTATACTTTATCTGCAAATCC
>CAZIDB010000331.1:0-3842 GCA_964537965.1 uncultured Melioribacter sp.
ATCCTGAATCCGCAGGGAATATACTTAAACCAGGATCAGCTAAAAATTACAACCACATTAAATCTCGATTATCAAAAGGCTGCCGAAGATGCTGTTAAAACTCAGTGGGATCATTTTCCTTCATCAATGAAGCAGGCACAGGTTGGATTGGTTTCAGTTGAAGTTGGGACAGGAAAAATTAAAGCTATGGTTGGCGGTAATCCCGAATCTGAAGCGCGTGGTTTAAACCGTGCAGTACAAATACTTCGTCAGCCCGGTTCTTCTTTCAAACCATTTCTTTACGGAAGCCTGCTTGAACAAGGTTACACTCTTGCAACACCAACCTATGATACACCAATTTCGGTGGTTGATAGTTTTACAAACCAGGTTTGGAGCCCGCAGAATTCCAATGAGATATTCAGCAACGATACTATTCCAATGATAAGTGCAATCCAATACTCCGTTAATGCGGCAGCAGCGCATGCAATTGTTGAATTAACCTGTCCCGATTCAGTTGTGGCTTTTGCCAGCAAATTAAAAATAGAATCTATAATTCCTCCTTATCCATCAATATCATTAGGAACCGGTGAAGTGTCGCCGCTGGAAATGGCTGCTTCATTTGCAGTGTTCGCTTCCCAGGGAAAATATGCAAAACCTTTTTCAATATTAAAAATTGAAGATAGAAAAGGCAGAATTTTGTACAGCCATGACACTATCGATACGACAGTTGTACTTGATTCTGCAACCTGCTATTTACTTACCAAAGCAATGGAAACTGTTGTGGATAGCGGTACTGCAACTTCAGTAAGAAGATATTATAAAGGAACTGCCGCGGGTAAAACGGGAACAACACAGGATTATACTGATGCCTGGTTCGTAGGCTATAATCCTTTTTTATCAACTGCCGTGTGGACAGGTTTTGATAATGCAAAGAAAAAACTCGGCGGTGGGTTTCAATACGGCGGTTCTGCCGCCGCACCAATCTGGGGAAGAATGATGTCCGAAATATCAAGACAAATCCCCGGTTTTTACGGAGCACAATTTTCTGTACCTACTTCGATACAGGAAGTAGAACTTTGTGAGGACTCAGGCGAACCCGCAACAAGTAATTGTCCGCATAAGAAATATTATCCTGTCAATTTTTTGAAATTAAAAGGGAGCTGTCATTTACATCCTTCAAATAATTAGATAGAATTTTTTAATCTTATTTTGCATATTGTACTTAAAAAGAAGAGGATTGTTAATGGAAAGGACATATATTATTGAAGAGTTAAAAAAAGAAGTAGAATTATTAAACCGTCAAAAATTGAAAGAGGTTTTTAATTTCGTTAAATATCTTAAAAACAGGGAAAGACTTGATCCAACACTAGAAATTTTATCCGATGAAAACGACTACAAAACTGTCAAAAAGGGATTGAAAGAGAAAAAAGAAAGGAAGCTGCTTGATTGGGAAGACGTTAAATGAAAGCAACTATTAAAATCACTCCATCCGCATTAAAAACCTATAAAGAAATTAATAATCCATATCACGATAAAATAAAAGAAAAAATTGATGAGCTTTCTGAATATGATTTTAATTCTCGCAATATTAAGCCTCTTAAAGGTGAATTTAAAGGATTGTACAGATTAAGAGTGGGAGATTATAGAATTATTTTCGATAAAGAAGAAACAATTATAACAATAATTTCTATTCTACATCGTAAAGACGTATATAATTAACTGAAAATCAGACTTCCAAACAAAGGAAACTTTGAAGTTGAAAATCCTCGCAATCGAAAAAGAATTACCCGGAGTTACCCCGGATAAATACACACCAGAGATTCTTAAAGCAGAAGCTAAGAAAGTCTGGCTGCTTCAGCAATCAGGAATTATACGTGAATGTTATTTTCATAAAGATGAACACATTGCGGTGTTGATTCTTGAATGTAATAACGAAGAAGAAGCAAATAATCACTTAAACACTTTACCGCTTGTAGAGAATAAATTAATCAGGTTCGATTTGCTTCCACTTATTCCTTACGACGGATTTTCTAGATTGTTCTCTGAAAACCTGTAATCATCTTAGTATTATCACTTGTCGATCCACTCACATTTATTTAAATCACTGTCTTCTCATCAGCAATAAAATTTCTCCAGGGGATATTACCGAATAATTATTTTTTTATTCGTTAAGTTATGGTAAAATGTTTTATAGATTTTTGAATTTTGCTGCCAGGAGTTTTTATGGAAAACCAGAACAATTTCAACGATATAATCTCAACCGGTTATAGTTTTAAGGGCGAATCGATTATAATGGGTGGAGCAATATTTAATGGAGAATGCACAAAAGATCTAAAGATAAAAATTCCTTTAAAGACTCTTAACCGGCATGGACTAATTGCGGGAGCAACCGGTACAGGTAAAACAAAAACATTACAACTTATCGCCGAAGGCTTATCGGAAAAAAGCGTTCCCGTTCTTATGATGGATATTAAAGGTGATCTTAGCGGACTTGCTAAAGCCGGAGAAATGAATCCTAAAATTGAAGACAGGCATAATAAAATTGGTGAACCATATTCGCCAAAAGCATTTCCGGTTGAACTGTTAACTATATCGAATGAAAAAGGAACAAGGCTGAGAGCGACCGTTTCCGAATTTGGTCCGGTTCTTTTTTCAAAGATACTTGAACTTAACGATACACAAGCAGGAATTGTATCTCTTATATTCAAATATTGCGATGATAAACAATTACCACTACTTGATCTTAAAGATTTTAAAAAAGTAATCCAGCATATTACCGGTGATGGTAAAAAGGAAATTGAAGAATCATACGGTAAAATTTCAACTACATCCACAGGCATTATTCTAAGGAAAATTATTGAGCTTGAGCAGCAGAAAGCCGAATTGTTCTTCGGAGAAAAATCTTTTGAGGTTGATGATCTTGTAAGAATAAATGATGAAGGTTATGGAGTAATTTCTATTTTAAGATTAGTTGATATACAGAGTAAACCAAAATTATTTTCAACGTTTATGTTATCCCTTCTTGCAGAAATTTATGCTTCCTTTCCCGAGGAAGGAGACATGGAACAACCGAAATTAATTATTTTTATAGACGAAGCGCATCTGATTTTTAATGAAGCATCAAAAGCCTTGCTTGACCAGATTGAAACTATCATTAAGCTAATCAGATCAAAAGGTGTAGGCATTTTCTTCTGCACTCAAAATCCGACAGATATTCCACCTGCAGTATTAAGTCAGCTTGGATTAAAAGTGCAACATGCGCTTAGAGCTTTTACTGCAAAGGACAGGCAAATGATAAAGCTTACTGCAGAGAATTATCCTATATCAGAATTCTATAAGACTGATGAGATGCTTACCTCTCTTGGAATTGGTGAAGCAGCAATTACAGCATTAAGCGAAAAAGGCACACCAACACCGCTTGCAGCTACTTTGTTGTGTGCACCTAAATCAAGAATGGATATTTTAAGTAATTCCGAGATGGATGAACTCATAAGCAATTCCAGATTAGTAAATAAGTATAACCAGGTTATTGATCGCGAAAGTGCATATGAAATACTTAACCAAAAAATTCAAGTTGCCGCACAGCAAAAGATTGAAAATGAATCAAATGAAACTCAACAGTACGGAAGACAGCCAAAAGAAAAAAGTACAATGGAAAATATTCTGAACAGTACTATAACCAAACAAGTAGGCAGAACGGTTGCAAGAGAATTAACACGGGGTTTACTTGGCGTTTTGGGTTTGGGTGGTTCTACATCAAGATCAAAAAGCAGAAGCATATTTTAATTTACATTTGTTGAAATGGATAAAGTTGATTACAACACGATTGCTTCTACTTACAACCAGCGTTACGACGTTGATAA
>CAZIDB010000332.1:0-2285 GCA_964537965.1 uncultured Melioribacter sp.
CTGGCTTTTAATGCCGGTTTTTTGTGTGATGTTTTTCCTGTGGCTGATTACTGTGTGTATGCTTATAAATAATTTATCGGCAATTTCCTTGTTGGATAAACCCGCCGCAATCGATTTTAAAACTTCTGTCTCGCGGTCGGTAAGCGGATCCTGTTCATATGACTGAGATGAATGATGTTCTTCCTTAACTAACCGGCAAATAAAATCCACAATGCTTTCCTGGGAATCCGTAATGTGAATTATTTTATCAAACAATGAAAGAAGATGATTATCTATAAACGTGTAAACAAATCCTACCCATGCAATTTCCGTAAGGTTTTTTTTTATTGAAGTGAATTCCCTTGTCCTGTTCTGGATTTGCGTGGGATTAATTATTACAAGATTAAGCTTTTCTGACTTGTAAAGGTTTTCAATTTCAGCAAGTGAATCCAGCCGGAAAAGTTTAAAATAGCAACCAGACTTTGAAAGTATGTTTGTTAAGCCCTCAAAAATAATCTGGGAGGGTTCAAGCACTGCAATATTTAATATCCTTTTATTCAACCGGTTCTTTGTTCTCAAGTTTTCTTATTGCTGGAATTAGAATCATTTCCTCAATTAAGGAATGAACATTTAAATCGTATTCAAGTTCAAACAAACTTAAAATTATCTTTCTCCTTAGCACTCTGTCGTTCTTAACCGGGATATGCTTAAGCAGAAGTTCTTTCAGATCATTTAGTTTAGATTCTATATCCGTATGATGTTCACTGTACTCGTTAACGGAAAATGAAGTTGTAAAATTTTTCATGCCGGCAACAACACTTAATAATTTATTGAAGTAAGGGAAGACCGTTATATTCTCATAGGAAAGATGTTCTTTCACTTCCTCGAAATATTCATCAAAGAACTTTCCGATAAGTTTTATTTCCGGCGTATCATTTTTAAGATAAAGCTGGTCGATCAAAGATCTTATTTCAGGATACTTTTCATTCTCGTAATAGTTGTGAGAGTTCTTGAGGTATTTTAAAATTCTTAACAGATCATTAGTTGAAAAATTTTTTTCTTCTACTGCAAGGAATCCGTTATAGAGATTGGCAATTGAAAGGAATAATTCCATACCTATATTATTCTCTTCACAGTACTGCTGTACATTCTTTTCGCGTACAAGATAGTTTAGCTCGAAGTGTTCCATCATAAGCTGCAGGGCAGGGTTCTCAAAAATAAGCCCGGCCATTTTCATTTCCGGTTTTATATAAGTCTTTTTAGTCTGGTACATAGTGCTCGTGTCTTCTGTTAAAGTTTAATTAGTTAACAGGATGTTGAAAGAAATAGTTCATGATGGAATATGTAAAATGGAATATGGATAATGTCCCGCGATGCGGGATCAGCCGCAGGCTGAGGAAATGTTAAATGGAAGATGTAAAATGGGAAATGGAAAACGGTTCGTAACATCTACCATCTCACATTTGCCATTTACCATTAATCCGCTTCCATTTTAAGCTATTTCTTTACGGAAGTATATTTAATTATTTCCGCTTTTTCCAGTGTAATAAGTCCGCCGCAGTTAGATTCTTCAAATATTTTATCTACAATTGGGATAAAACTTTCAATCTTTGCTTCCTCATCAACTATCTCGATGATAAGCGGAAGATCTTCAGACAATCTGAGAATTTTAGATGTATGAATGCGGCTTGTTCCGCCAAAGCCCATTATGCCCTTGAACACTGTTGCCCCTGCTAATCCGGCTTTTCTTGCTTCAATAACAATTTTTTCATAAACATTTGTTGAATGACTTTTATCTGATTCACCAAGAAAAATTCTAAGAAGTTTCGCTTCACCTTTAATATGCATAGTAAACTCCTAATTAGCTTTAAAAATTATATAAGCCAAATAAACGCCAAGCAGGCATAGAAAAAGATTGAGGAGTATGTTAAAGCCTGCAAGCAAAAATTCCGAATCGCGGAAGAGATTCATTGTTTCAAGTGAGAAAGTAGAGAAGGTTGTAAACCCGCCGCAGAAACCAACGGTTAAAAATAATTTTAAATTTGAGCTTATAATTTCTCTGTCGCTCAGATAAAAAATAAAAAAGCCCACAAGAAAACTTCCCGCAACATTTACTGTTAATGTTCCGTACGGAAAGTTTTCCGGCAGAAATTTATAAACATAATTTGAGAGCCAGTACCTAAGCGCGCCGCCAACTGCAGCACCAAGAGAAACCAAAACGTATTTGAGCATAGTATATATTCCTTGTTATGGAAAATGTAATATGTAAAACGGAAAATGGGAAATGGAAAATGTTATATGTAAAA
>CAZIDB010000332.1:2385-3837 GCA_964537965.1 uncultured Melioribacter sp.
ATGTAAAATGGGAAATGGAAAATGTGAGATGTAAAATGGGAAATGGAAAATGTAAAATGGACTTTATATATCATCCCTTTTCCATCTACCATCTTCCATTTACCATTAATCCGATTCCATCTTCCCTTTACCATTTACCATTCATCTATTCTCACAACTCCAGAGATATTTGCTGAACCTTCTTTCCTTTTAACTGTGCAGATTTGAATGTAACATTTTCAGTCGGCAACTTTGGTCGCTTACCGGCAAAGAATTCTTCTAAAGTTAAAATCTGAATCCTGGGATATTGAAATCCGCCCGCCTCAAAAAATCCCGATGCGGTTGCTGTTTCCATCATTGGCTTTGTCGGTTCTGCAATGGTAAGAAAAACTCCCAGCTGGCATTTATGCTTTTCTAAAATTCCAAGCAAAGAATCAATCTCTGATGATTTTACTTTTCCACCACCTTTAACCTGGAAAGCAGCGCGCAAAGTATTTCCCTGGTGATCTGCAATGTACTGACCGATTCCGTCAACTCCTTTATCAGCACCTTTTGTACCGTAGGTTGTAGAGAATACTTCAAACTCAGTAAGCCACCAATCCTGGAACGCGAAAGGATTTTCTTCCCATAATTTTTTTGCAGAGGCTTCATCTGTTGGTACGCCGCGAATCTCGAACTTACTTAACTGTTTGCCGTAAGTGTCTTTCAGTCTTCTTTTAATTAATGAAATTGCAATCGGGGAAATATCAATTCCAATCCATTTGCGGTTAAGGGATTCCGCCGCATCCAAAGCGGTGCCGCAGCCGCAGAAGCCATCTAAAACAATATCGCCTTCGTTGCTGCTTGCTTTAATAATTCTTTCAAGCAATGCTTTTGGTTTTTGTGTTGGATAACCAAGACGCTCGTTATGCCATGAACGTAATGCCTCAATATCATCCCAATTGTCTTGACAAGGAATTCCCTTTGATTCATCTAAATATCTTTTAATGCGTGGAATGCCATTTTTAGTGTAATATAGTTTGCCTTTTTGTTCCAATTCATTCATTGTTGTTTCTGGGCAACGCCATATTCTTTTTATTCCTTTCCATACATATTCATATCCACCTCCTGTAAGACCTGCTGCAGAAAGATCACCAGACATCCATCGCCTTCCATCATTATCTTTATGTTTATAATATTGTTCAATATAATCATCGCTATAACTTTGAAAAATTTGATTCCAGGAAAAATTTAAATTTTTTGTGTAGAAAAAAATGATATCGTGAGCACTTCCATATCCTACGGCATCACTATGACCGCTTGTCCTCTTCCAATTAATTTCATTTTGGAAATTCTTTACTCCAAATATTATATCACAAACCGTTTTCAAATAATGGCTCATCGTTGGGTCGCAGTGGAGATAAAAACTGCCTGTATCTTTAAGAACCCTGTGCAGTTCTAAAATACGCAGAGCCATCATTGTTAAATATGGGA
>CAZIDB010000333.1:0-3836 GCA_964537965.1 uncultured Melioribacter sp.
CAGATTGATCCTGACAGGTTATTGAGTTGGTTTTACAAAGAAGCTGGACTTACACCTAAAGCTGAAGCATATGGAGGTTGGGAAAGAGAAACAATTGCTGGTCATTCGCTGGGGCATTACTTATCTGCTTGTGCAATGACTTATGCTTCAACTGGTGATGAACGATTTAAAGATAAAGTAAATTACATTTTAAATGAACTTGAAATTTGCCAAAAGAAAAACGGGAATGGCTTTGTAGCAGCGTTTCCAAACGGACAAAAAGTTTTTGAGGAGATTGAAAGAGGTGAAATCAGATCAAAAGGTTTTGATCTTAATGGTATTTGGGTTCCCTGGTATACGCTGCATAAACAGATTGCTGGTTTTTTGGATGCATACCATTATTGCAGTAATCCTAAAGGATTAGAGATATCAGTTAAGCTTACAGATTGGACCTTGAATATTACAAGAAATTTGAATGAAGAACAATTTCAGAAAATGCTTGCATGCGAACATGGTGGAATGAACGAAGTTCTAGCTGAACTTTATTACTTAACCGGAAATGAAAGATATCTTGCACTTTCTAAAAAATTCCATCATAAAGCTGTTCTTGATCCATTAACAAATAAAGAAGATAAGTTAAAAGGTTTACATGCCAATACTCAGATTCCAAAAATTATTGGATTAGCAAGACGCTTTGAAATTACCGGTAACAACAATGATAAAACTGCTGCAGAATTTTTCTGGGATGCAATGGTTCACCATCATTCTTATATAATTGGCGGCAACAGTGAAAATGAATATTTAAGCGATCCGGATAAACTTAATGATAAGATTGGGTACTCGACTTGCGAGACATGCAACACGTATAATATGCTCAAGCTTACAAAGCATTTGTTCACATGGAATCCTTCCAATGATTATGCTGATTATTATGAACGCGCATTATACAATCACATTCTTGCTTCGCAACAACCGGATAGCGGAATGTTTTGTTATTTTATTCCGCTTAAGCCAGGATCATATAAAACTTATTCGGACAGGTTTAACAGCTTCTGGTGCTGTGTCGGTTCAGGTATGGAAAATCATTCCAAATATGGCGAAAGCATTTATTTTCATTCAGATTATGAAATTTGGATAAATCTTTTCATCGCATCTGAATTGAACTGGAAAGAAAAGAATTTCAAGCTGAAACAAGAAACAAGATTTCCTGATTCAGATGAAATGAAATTTACATTTGAATGCCAAGTACCTCAGGATTTGAGTATCAATCTTCGGTATCCTTCATGGGCTAAGAATGGAATTGATATCAGGATAAATGGAGAGAAACAAAAGATTGATTTACCAGCAGGCAATTATATTAAACTGAAGCATACCTGGAAAGACGGAGATGTTATTGAAGTGAAAATTCCAATGTCGTTAAGATTGGAAGCTATGCCTGATAATCCGAATCGTGTTGCTGTTTGTTATGGCCCATTGGTTCTTGCAGGAGACCTTGGACCTGAAGATGACCCGAAAGCATCGGAAAGTATTTACGTACCCGTTTTCATTAATGAAAATAAACCAGTAGATGAATGGATAAAACCCGTTGAAGGAAAAGTGAATTATTTTACTACGGTCAATGCGGGCAGACCAAGAGACATTATGCTTAAACCTTTTTACTTAATGCATAACAGGCGTTATTCTGTTTACTGGGATATCTTTACTAAAGATCAATGGAGTAAAAGAGAAAAAGAATATCTTGCTGAAGTTGAATACCAGAATAAGCTTGAGAAAATTACAGTAGATTTTATTCAACCTGGAGAAATGCAGCCGGAAAGAGATCACAATATGAAAGGCGAAAATACTGAAGCTGGAATGGGAATGGAAAGGAAATGGCGCGAAGCATATCACGGCGGCTGGTTTTCATTTGATATGACGGTAAAGACAGACGAAGAGCTTTCTTTAATTTGTACTTATTGGGGTGGCGATTCAGGTAGAAGAACTTTTGATATTCTTGTTGATGATTCTTTAATTGCTACTCAATCATTACAAAAGAATAATCCTGATAAATATTTTGATGTTACATATAAACTTCCACGAGAATTGACGAGGGATAAGAAAAAAATTACTGTCAGGTTCCAGGCTCATCCGGATAATCTAGCCGGAGGATTGTTTGGAATAAGATTAGTAAAAGAACAAAAGTAATTCTCATATTCTCTAACTTTTAAAAAATTACAGGACAATATTCATGAAAAAAATTGTTTTATTGATGCTGCTGTTTTCCTCCTGCATATCGTCATTCTTTGCTCAGGAATTAAAAAAAGATTACCCGATTAAACCTGTTCCGTTTACAAAAGTAAAACTAACAGATAAGTTCTGGGCACCCAGGATTAAAACAGACAAAGATGTTACTATTCCACTTGCTTTTAGAAAAGCTGAAGAGACGGGAAGAATTAAGAATTTTAAAATTGCAGGCGGTCTTGAGAAAGGGAAATTCTGTACTCAATTTCCTTTTGATGATTCTGATGTTTTTAAAAATATTGAAGCGGCATCTTATATCCTTCAGATTTATCCTGATGCAGCGTTGGATGCTTACTTAGATACTCTTATAAGTTATATTGGAGCAGCACAGGAAGATGATGGTTACCTTTTTACGAACAGTACTATCGATCCGAATAATATGCATGAGTGGGTTGGAAAGAAACGTTGGGAAAAAACTATTCAGATAAGCCATGAACTTTATAATGTTGGTCATCTTTATGAAGCTGCTGCAGCTCATTATCTTGCAACAGGAAAAAGATCACTTCTAAATATTGCTTTAAAGAATGCAGATCTCGTTTGCAATGATATCGGCTGGGGAAAACTTGAAACTGTTCCCGGTCATCCGGTAATTGAGATGGGTTTAATTAAATTGTACAGAATTACCAACGATGAAAAATATCTTAATCAGGCAAAATATTTTATTGATAAACGCGGTACAGGTGAAACAGTAAAACTTGGGACTGGTATTTATGCACAGATGCATAAACCATTTTTAGAGCAGGATTCTGCTGTTGGTCATGCAGTTAGAGCCGAATACTTATACTCAGGAGCAACAGATGTGGCGGCATTGACCGGTGACAATGTTTATGTTAAAGCGTTAGATAGAATCTGGGAAGATATTGTCTACAGAAAAATGTACATAACCGGAGGAACCGGCGCACAGGGTGAATATGAAGGATTTGGTCCTGCTTATGAATTGCCAAACTTAAGCGCATACTGCGAAACCTGTGCACAGATTGCAGACATCTTTTGGAACTACAGAATGTTTCTTCTGAAAGGCGAAGCGAAATATTTTGATGTGCTTGAAAGAATTCTTTACAACGGATTCCTCTCCGGTATATCTCTTTCAGGTGATAGATTCTTTTATCCTAATCCACTTGCATCAATGGCAAATTATGAACGAAGTGAATGGTTTGGTTGCGCCTGCTGCCCGGTCAATTTCACCAGAACATTGCCGTCAATTCAAGGATATGTTTATGCTACAAATGAAAAGGGAATTTACGTTAACCTTTTTATCCAGAATAATTCTGAAGTTGAATTCCGGGATCAGGTTATCAATCTTAATCAGCAAACAAATTATCCCTGGAACGGGGAAATATCTGTTGAAGTTAATCCTGATAAATCCGAACAGTTTTCTTTTATGATAAGAATCCCAGGCTGGGCAAGGGAAGAAGTTGTTCCCGGTGATTTATATTCCTTTAAGAAAAAATTAAATCTGCCTGTAAAGATTTTTGTTAATGATAAAGAAGTTACTTATAAAATGAATAATGGCTATGCTGAAATAAATCGTGAATGGAATAAAGGTGATAAGATCATGATCGATATTCCAACGCCCG
>CAZIDB010000334.1:0-3768 GCA_964537965.1 uncultured Melioribacter sp.
TATGCTCGCACTTGGAATAAAACCACAGGATTTTTTTATGCAGCATCTTGCCAAAGCCGATGATATAATGACAGGCGGTAGACAAATGCCTAATCATTGGGGATCGAAAGAATTAAATGTTCCTACACAGTCAAGTCCTACTGGTACACAATTTTTGCAGGCAGTTGGTGTTGCATTAGCTCATAAGAAAAGCGGATCGAACGCGGTTACATACGTAAGCAGCGGTGAAGGTACTACAAGCCAAGGTGAATTTCATGAAGCAGTTAACTGGGCAAGCCGGGATAAACTTGCTGTAGTCTTTGTAATTCAGAATAATAAATTCGCTATTTCTGTTCCTGTTCAGAATCAGACAGGCGGTAAAGATTATTCAATTGCAGAAATGATGAAAGGTTATGAAAATCTTTTCCGGCAGAAAGTGAATGGTCTTGAATACTTACAGATTCATGCGGCAGCACAATCTGCTTTTAAGTATGCGCGCCAGGGTAAAGGTCCTGCTTTAATTGAAGCTGAAGTAGTTAGGTTGTTCCCTCATTCTTCTTCCGATGACCAGAGAAAGTACAGGAATAAAGAAGAACTGGAGGAAGAACTTAAGAGATGTCCAATAAATAATTTTTCTCAGCTACTTATTAAAAAAGGAATTCTTACAGATCAGGCTTTTAATGAATTGAAAAAGGAAGTTAATAATCATGTTGAAGAAGCCGCTGATTGGTCTCTTCAGCAAACTAATCCTAAAAGTTCTTCTGCAACACTTTATGTTTATGATGAAAGTGGTAAGAAAGATAAACTCGATTATGAAAAGACAACAGTAAACGGTAAACCTGTTGTAATGGTAGATTCTATCAATCATGCACTTCGTGAAGAGATGGAAAGAAATGATAAGATGATGATATTCGGCCAGGATGTTGCCGATGGTAAAGGTGGAGTTTTCACAGCTACTAAAGGTTTATCTACACAATTTGGCAATGAAAGAGTTTTTAATTCACCGCTTGCTGAAGCAAGCATAATTGGCGTTGCTGTAGGTATGGCGCTAAAAGGATTAAAGCCTGTCGTTGAAATTCAATTCGGTGATTATATCTGGCCTTCATTTATGCAGTTCAGGAATGAAGTTTCGATGTTCCGGTATCGCTCAAATAATTTCTGGGAAGCTCCTGTTGTTACAAGAGTTCCCGTTGGCGGATATATTCATGGCGGGCTTTACCACAGCCAGAATATAGAATCATTCTTTGCACATATACCGGGATTATTGATTGCGTATCCTTCAAATGCAGCCGATGCTAAAGGATTATTAAAAACTGCCTGCAGATTAAATGACCCGGTTCTGTTTCTTGAGCATAAAGGTCTTTACAGGCAAAGCTATGCAACCGTACCTGAACCAGATGCGGATTATTTGCTGCCGTTTGGTAAAGCTAAAATTGTAAAAGAAGGTAGTGATCTTTCTGTTATTACTTATGGAGCAATAGTTCACGATTCAAAATTTGCTGCACATAAACTTGAAGAGAATGGTTACTCTGTTGAAGTTGTTGATATCAGAACTATCAATCCACTTGATGAAGAAACAATTTTTAATTCTGTGAAGAAAACCGGTAAAGCAATTGTAATTCATGAGGATACACTAACCGGTGGATTCGGAGCTGAAATTGTTGCTCGAATATCAGATAAATGTTTTAAATATCTTGATGGACCGGTACGAAGACTTGCTGCTGAGGATGCACCCATTGCTTATCATCCGAATCTTGAAAATGCAATTCTTCCTACAAAAGATAAAATTGTTAAAGCTATAAAAGAATTATTGGATTACTAAATTTAAAAAGCCCTCTCCTTTGGAGAGGTTTGGATGAGTTTTTAACAATGAAAATTAATATAATAATGGAAACACTACCTACAAAAGACAAAATCATTAAAGTGATAAAAGAATTATTGGATTACTAAATTTAAAAAGCCCTCTCCTTGGGAGAGGATTTGATAGAGGTTTCAACAATGGAAATAAACATAATAATGGGAATACTTCCTACAGAAGGAAAAATCACTGAAGCAAATAAAGAATTATTGGATTACTAAATTTAAAAAGCCCTCTCCTTGGGAGAGGGTTTGGGAGAGGCTGCTTTTATGAAGGTAAATATAATAATGCCCAAGATGGGAGAAAGTATAAACGAAGGCACAATCATCAAGTGGCACAAGAAAGCTGGTGATATAGTTAAAAAGGATGAAATTATTTTTGAAATTTCCACCGACAAAGTTGATACGGAAATTCCATCTCCCAATGATGGAATTTTAGTGGACATAAAAGTTTTTGAACAGGAAACTGTTGCAGTTGATACAGTTGTTGCCACTCTTGAAACCGATGTAAATATTTTTAAACCGGAAAATCATGAATCTGATAATCCTGCTAAAGAAAGCAAACCTGTAGAAGTATTTTCTACTAAACAGGTTGGGGGAGCTATAATTGAAATTCCAATGCCTAAAATGGGTGAATCTGTTATGGAAGGTACAATCATCAAATGGCATAAAAAAGTTGGTGATGCTGTAAAGAAAGACGAAATACTTTTTGAAATTACGACCGATAAAGTTGATACCGAAATACCTTCTCCTGAAGAAGGTACCATTACAGAGATTCTTGTGGGTGAACAGGAGACGGTTTCTGTGGGAACTATAGTTGCAAAAATTTCTGCCAAAGGAGGAATATCTCCTGAACCTGAAATTCATAATAAACAAACTAAAATGGAATTAGTTGAATCTGTCGCATTTTCAGATTCATCTGCTAATGTTATTGAAGGATTTGACACAGTATCTCCTCAATCTCTTAAAAATAAACCCGGTAATAAATTTTATTCTCCTTTGGTTTTAAGTATCGCACAAAAGGAAAATGTTAGTTTTGAAGAGTTAGAGAACATCAAAGGCACCGGAATTGAAAACAGGGTAACAAAAAAAGATATTCTTTCTTACTTGGAAAACAGAAAGAATTTACCCATTAAAAAGCTTGCGATATCAGTAGAACCAATTGATAAAATTAAAATTGAAAATAATGTACAATGGAAAGAAGATGAGGATTTTGTTAAGGAACCAATGGATAATATCCGCCAGAAAATTATGCAGCATATGGTTAAAAGCAGGGATACATCTGTTCACGTAGCAGCAATAAATGAAATTGATATGACAAAGATTCATAATTTTATCAAAAACAATAAAGATGTTTACCTTAAGAGAGAAAATGTAAAACTAACCTATCTGCCGTTTATTGCGTTTGCAGTAATTAAAGCGTTAAAGCACTATCCTTATGTTAATGCTTCTATAGATGGCACTAATATTGTCTTAAAAAAGCATATTAACCTTGGCTTTGCTGTTGCTCTTGAACCAAACGGTTTAATTGTTCCTAACATAAAAAACGCCGATGAAAAAAATATAAAGGGACTGGCAAAAGCCCTGGTGGATCTTACTAACAGAGCAAAAACGAAAAAATTATCGGTAGATGATATTACCGGTGGTACATTTACAATAACTAATTACGGCGTTTTTGGCTCTTTATTCGGTACACCGATAATAAACCAGCCGGAAGTAGCAATACTTGGTGTTGGAGCAGTTACAAAAAAGCCGGTTGTTGTTGAAATAGATGGAATTGACTCAATAACTATAAAACCAATGATGTATTTATCATTGAGTCATGACCACAGATTGGTTGATGGAATGTTAAGCGGCAGATTTTTAAAATATGTTAAAGATTATCTGGAAAATTTTGATTTATTCAGACGCTAAAACCAGATAATCACCCGG
>CAZIDB010000335.1:0-3756 GCA_964537965.1 uncultured Melioribacter sp.
TTTAAATTCATTTTATCTATCCTTTTTTCCCTGCTCTTAAGTTGACAGCATTGCTCTTTTGAAGAGAAGGGGCCGGGGGTTGAGTTGAAAGCATAATTAAATTTATCTGTTTACAATACTAATTTCTGAACCAACTCACTTTCATCGAAAGAAACTTTAAGTTGTCTATGATTAATTAAGATCATAAAGAATCATAACGATCATAATGATCCGTGTTCTATTTCCTAAAACTTCGGCAACCTTTCTAAGTATGAACTGTTACTTAGAACAGCAAAAGTTTCTGTCTTTTTTAACTCATCAAGAGTAAAACAATTCATATAACTCATAGCGCTTTTTAATCCGTCTGAAATTCCATCAATAATACTTTTTACCTGTCCCTTATAAGGAACCATTGTTTCCTCACCTTCAATAAATTCATTCTTCATTTTTACACCAAATGAAGCTGAACCGCGGTATTTTTTCCAAAGCTGCCCGTCATATTTAATTACTTCACTCGGAGTTTCTTTTGTGCCAGCCAACATCCTTCCAAGCATAACCGCATCAGCACCAAGAGCCATTGCCTTTGCAACATCACCCGAACTTTTTATACCTCCGTCAGCAATGATACCAATGTTTAATTTACCTTCATCGCGTGCGAATAAAACATTAAGCAAGGAGGACACCTGCCCGATTCCAATTCCTGTTTGAATTGATGTTGTACAAACGCTGCCGCTGCCAATTCCAACTCTTACTGCATCTGCACCTGAATCTACTAATTGTTTAAGGCTTGCACCATGAGCAATATTTCCAACCAGCACTTTCACATTAAATTTCTTTTTAATCTCTTCTGTCTTTGAAAGAACCGCTTTATTATTTGCATTTGCTGTATCTATACAAATCACATAATTCTTTGAAGCAAGTCTTTCAACTAAATCCATTTCGGCATTTAATGCAATTGATACACCACGAATATCATTGGCATTATTTTCATCCTCAAGCAATTCATTTAAGGAAGAATCGAATCGATTAAGAATACCAAGGCATCCTAAGTTTGTTAATTCTTTAGCCATCGCAAGTCCGGTAACGGTATCCATTGGACTTGATAGTACAGGCACATTTAATTCCAGTCCAAGAAAATTTGTTCTTGTTGTCGCTTCGTTCCTGCTTCTTATCCTTGAAACTTCGGTTGGAATAAGACTGATGTCGTCATAGGTTAAAGAAAAATGATATTGGTTCAGATCTTCTTTAGTGTAAATTTTCATTGTAGCTCCTTAAAATTCCTTTGCCGTTATTTATATCATTATTCATTACCGCGAAGACACAAAGACGCAAAGTAAAATTTTAGTTTTTATTATGTGCAAAAAGAAGGCGAGAAAAAATCTCGCCTAATTAAAGTTCAGGACAAATATAGATTATTAATTATTTTTCGGCAAGGAGCTTTTCCATCTGGTCTAATAATTCATTCATCTTTTTAATTGTCTGGTTAACAGGTTCAGGTGATGTCATATCCACACCGGCAGTTTTCAAGACATTAATCGGATAGTCTGAATTACCTGCTTTCAGAAAATTGAGATACTTATTAATTGCCGGTTGCTTTTCATTTTTAATTTTCTGCGCAAGTTCCTGGGATGCTGCATATCCGGTAGCATACTGGTAAACATAAAAGTTATAATAGAAGTGAGGAATTCTTGCCCACGTATAAGCTTCTTCTTCATCAACAACCATATCTGGTCCCCAGTATCTCTGCACAAGTTCTTTGTACATTGGAGTTAAAACTTCCGGAGTCAGTGCTTCTCCTCTTTCTACCATTTCGTGAGTCTTTTGTTCATATTCTGCAAACATTGTTTGCCTGTAGAATGTTGTAACAATGTTTGTAATATATTTTTCAGTTAAAGACAGTTTTTCTTCTTTGGTTTTTGCGTTATCAATAAGGTAATCTAATAAGAGGGCTTCATTTAATGTTGATGCAATCTCCGCCAAGAAGATCGTGTAATCTGCATAAGGAAACGGTTGTGTATTGCCGGTATAATATGAGTGCATATTATGCCCCATCTCGTGTGCTAAAGTAAACACATCATTCAACTGGTCATTCCAGTTTAAAAGAACGTAAGGGTGAACACCATAAGTTGTACCGGATGAATAAGCACCGCTTCTTTTTCCTTTAGTTTCGTAAACGTCAATCCATCTGCTGTTAAATGCAAGGTTAAGATCTTTAATGTATTGTTCTCCAAGCGGTTTTAGAGCATCCAAACAAAGTTGTGTGCCTTTGTCGTAAGGGTAATCTTCTTTTACTGCCGGGAATAATGTTACATACGCATCATAAGGATGAAGTTCTGTTACTCCAAGAACTTTTTTTCTGATTGTTGCCCAGCGATGTAATGGTTCAAGATTTTCATTCACAGATTTAATCAGGTTATCATAAACTGCTACCGGAATGCTGTTAGCATCCAATGCGGCTTCGCGTGCAGTTTTATATTTCCTGGCATTTGCATTAAAGATATGAGTTTTTATCTCTCCG
Source organism: uncultured Melioribacter sp. (assembly GCA_964537965.1). Taxonomy (GTDB): domain Bacteria; phylum Bacteroidota; class Ignavibacteria; order Ignavibacteriales; family SURF-24; genus SURF-24. The sequence goes on from CAZIDB010000335.1 coordinate 2,498, forward strand.
TTAAACAGAGTGGATAAAGTGTTTTTATAATCCATATAAGGTTTGTAAAAACCTTTGTAAACCCTTTCCCTGTAATCACGGTCGGTTGAATAAAGAGCGGCAGTATATCTACCTGCAGAGATCTTTATGTCATTTCCCTTTTCATCTTTAACCGTAGGAAATTGTAAATCGGCATTTGTAAAAACGCCAAACGTATTTCCAGGAACCTGAGTAACCTGACTTGCTTCTGCAAGTAACTTCTCCTGTTCTGTTGGCAAAGTATGCTCTTTCATTCTGAATAAGTTATCGAAGACATGACTGTAAACTTTAAGCTCTTTATTTTCCGTTAAATATTTATCTATCTTCTCCCTGGTGATAGAAAGTAATTCCGGGCGGATAAATGCGCTTGCAGAACCAACTTTAGAATACAGAGCGCTTATCCTGTCGTAACGTGCAAGCCCGGCAGAATTTGATAAATCAAGGTCGCGTGAGAGTGAAGCATATAAATACAGTCTCTGAATTTTCATTGAGATTTCATCATCAAACTTAACTGCTTTAAGCAGCTCTGCAGAAGAAGAAGTAAGTTTACCCTCAAATTTTTTGTACTGAGTTAAACCTTCTTCTACACTTTTAAAATCCTTTTCCCAGGCTTCATCATTTACATAAACGTCTGCAAGGTTCCAGGTATATTTTGCTTCAATATCACTTCTTGAAGGAAGCTGCCCGCTTTCATTCTGTGAAAAAAGCTGAGCATTAAAAAAAGAGAGTGTTGTAATCATATATATGATCTTTCCTAATAGATTGTAGTTCATAATTATCCTTTCGTAATTTAGATTATTTTTGGTCAAATACTATTTCAGGTTCCTGATATTTTGAATGAAGATGGTTGACAGCTTTATCAATTTTCTCATCTTCGTTATTCCTGCAAATTTCTGCCAACTGGTTGGCAGCTACTAATAATTCAGCTGCGGCAACTTTAAAATCATCCGTTTTCTTAGCTAATCTTTTTGATAAAGTTGCTTTGGTAATTGCTTCAGCTTTCTCTACAAAGGCTGATGCTTTTGATTTAATTATTTCAAATTGTTTACCGGGCAAATCTTTATGATAAACAACGTAGAGTAACTGATGAAATTCATCAACCTCTTTTAACACAGGTATTATTGTTCTTACAAGCATTTCATATTTCGCGTGAAGTGCTTCCGCGGCATTTAATAATGCGTCGTTATCCTCACCGGCTGCAGCTTTGTTATATTCATCAACAGAATTTTTAAATTCCTTAA
>CAZIDB010000336.1:0-3731 GCA_964537965.1 uncultured Melioribacter sp.
AAGGTAGCAGAAGATAAAGACAGAATTGCTATTCAGCGAGGGCCAATAGTTTATTGTGCGGAAGGAATTGATAATCCGAATAACAGAGCTTTGAATATTTTAATTGATAATAATCCGGATTATTCAACTGAATTTAAAGACGATTTGCTAAACGGTGTTCAGGTTATAAAAGCAAATGCAAAAGGAACAAAGAAAATTACTGAACTTGAAATTGAAGCTTTCAATCAGGATGTTACTTTGATTCCTTATTATGCCTGGGCAAACAGGGGAATGCAGGAAATGAATGTTTGGTTCGCAACAAAAAGTGAAATAACAAAACCAATCCCTTATCCAACCATTGCCAATACAAGTAAAATCAGTTCATCGCATAAACAAAGAAACATAAATTCACTGAATGACCAGTTGGAACCGGCTAACTCGAATGATCATTCTATTCCGTATTTTCACTGGTGGCCAAAGAAAGATTGCACCGAATGGTTGCAATATGATTTTGCGAAAGAAGAAGTAATATCTTCGTCACAAATTTACTGGTATGATGATACTCCCGATAGCGGCGGATGTAGTGTTCCTGCTTCGTATAGAATTCTTTATAAATCTGGTGATGACTGGAAACCTGTTGAGACATTGAATGAATATAAAATTGAGAAAGATAAATTTAATGTTGTGGATTTTAAGAAGATCAAAACTTCTGCTCTGCGTATAGAGGTTACTCTGCAAAAAGACTGGGCAAGCGGAGTTTACGAATGGATTGTTAAGTAACACATTTTGAAATTCTATTTATAATGGTTCAAGCAATCCTGGTTTTTATCAGGATTGTTCTGAACCATTTTCATTTTTATAGTGATTTATTAGATCTTCCGCTAAAGTATAAGGTGATAATTTTCCAAGTACGACACTTTCAAGTGATTCGTTCAAAGATGATTCACGTTCGGAGGTCCACAACTCAGCTTTAATTTGTGTTTCAACTATTTCTTTAATTCTTATTTTGGAATTATGCTCTCGTTTCTTCTGAAGTAAGCCCCCGGCTTCGAGATAATTTTTATGTTTATCAATCGATTCTATAATTTCTTTAATCCCAATATTTTCAGAAGCAACTGATTTAATTATATAAGGCAGCCAGGAAGTTTCATCATGAGGGCGGAAATTAAGAATTATCTGTATTGAAGTAATTGCAGTATCAGAACCGGGCCGATCACTTTTATTCATAATAAATAAATCAGCAATCTCCATTAAACCTGCTTTCATTGCCTGGATAGAATCACCTGATTCCGGTACCAGCACAACTAAAGTTGTATCTGCTGTACGTGCAATATCAAGTTCAGATTGTCCGACTCCAACAGTTTCAAAAAGGATAATATCAAATCCGGCTGCATCCAGAACATCTGCAGCATCAATTGTTTTTTTACTTAATCCGCCAAGGCTTCCTCTTGTTGCCATACTGCGAATAAAAACCCCGTTGTCACTTCCAATTTCACTCATTCTAACGCGGTCACCAAGCAATGCACCACCGGTAAAAGGACTTGTAGGATCTACGGCAATAATTGCAACAGATTTTCCTAATCCTCGATAATATTTTGTTAGTTGATTTGTTAAAGTGCTTTTACCTGCGCCGGGAGGGCCTGTAATTCCAATACGGTAAGCATTTCCGGTTTTTGAGTAAATCGAAGTAAGTAACTCAACGGAATCAGCGTTTCCGTATTCAACAATGGAAATTGCACGCGATACAATTCTTTTATTTTCAATTTTTAATTCAGCAGAGAAATCAATTTTAATCATCAGGATTGAGTTTAACTTTTATATAAATTGTTTTTGCAAATATAATTTTTAACTTCAGGTGTAACAAGAAAATCAATAGGTAAATTATTTTTAACCCTGGTTCTGATATCGGTAGCTTTTACATCAACGAATGGAGTTTCAACAAATATAGCTGAGTTGTAGTATTTATCTTTTACTTCAATTTCTTTTTCCACTTTTCTTTTCATTACTATAAGATTAACAACAGATAAAATCTCATCTGGATTTTTCCAGGTATAAAATTTCTCAATGTTATCGTAACCAATAATCAATTCCAGAAGGGGAGAATCCTTTTTCAATTCGTTTAAAGTATCAATCATATAAGATATTCCGCTTCGCTTTAGTTCTATATCTGAATAATCAAAATATGGAATGTCATCAAGTGCAAGGCTTAGCATATTTAATCTGTGTTCAGCAGATGAAAACTTTTCTTCAGTTTTATGGGGAGAAATATTACAGGGAATAAAAATAATTTTTTCCAGGTTCCTTAGTTCAAAAACTTTTTGCGCGGTAATAAGATGACCAATATGAATTGGATCGAATGTACCACCAAGAATTCCTACAGCCTTCATCTATAACAATTCCTTATACTCAATGAACAGGTGAGTAAACTTCTCATGCATTTCCTGGCTGCAGAACTCAATACTTTCTTTTGTAGACAGTACTTTATAAAGCATTTTAAAATCATCTAGAGTATTTAACTGAAGCATGCCGTCAAACATGAATAAAAAGAAATCCTGAGTTCTAAATTGTTTTAAAAATTTATCAGCCTTTAAATCATTATAGAAAAGATTTTCAATAAGGCTATCATTATAATAATTCATTCCAAACAGGCAAATGTTATCGTTTGTATCTTTTACAATTAGCAGGTTGTTGTCATCATTATCAAGAATATTAAAATATTTATATAAATCCTTCGATGAAATTCCAATTGAATCAGCAAAGATGAAAATAATTTTCGGGAAATTATGAATATCAAACTTTTCCAATTTGTTTTTAAGAACAGATGTAAGATTTTTGTCGTTTATTATTTCAACCTGATGGTTTTCTATAAAAGACTGTTTTACTATTAATGCATCTCGTTCATAAAGAAAGGAGATAATACTGAACTGATTAAAATTTGTCTTTAAGTTTTCAATCCAGTTTTCATATAATGAATGAAAAAGTTCAACTGAATCCTGAGATGAAAAATATTCAAATTGCAAATTGTTCTCAGAAACGGTTATTTGTCTCCGCGATATTAGAAAAACGTAATTAGGCATAAATTAATAAATCTTTCATTTTAAAATAGCCTCTTCTGAATAAGCGAGCAAGTTCACAATAAAGTATTCCACGAGTAATGAACAAGTGAGGATAATAATAATCCTAAAATGAAATTATACATGAAATTTTGTTTCTTTCCTTTAAAAATAAAATATCCAAAAATTATTGTAGCCGTCATATGCATCAATGGTACAAGTATACTCCTTAAAATTACAAAACAGGAAGTCAAGTTGGTTTTGTCAAATGCCAAATAATAAAAAATGTTTTCAATCAAACTAAAACCGAGAGCAGTTGCCGAACAAACAATAGAAAGCTGAAGAAGTTTTATAGAATCATTTTTATTTATCCAGTAAATAATAAAAATACTTTTGAACAATTCCTCGGTTATGGCGATGATAATTAAGGCTGTGTTTCCGGAGTACAAAATTTTTCCCTTTGAAAAAGTCAAAATAATTAAGCTGATTAGTGAATAGAAAAAAGCAGATATTATTCCGAATGAAAATGACTTAAGTAAAAGGAATTTATCTAGGGAATTCTTGAAACCCGAATAGTAGATGACTACTATGAATAAAAGCGTACAGAGAATATAGCCGGTTATAAAATGTGAAAGCATAATTGACTTTTTATGGAAATAATTTTTAATTGGACAAGATTTCTACCTAAAGGATAAAAAC
>CAZIDB010000337.1:0-3711 GCA_964537965.1 uncultured Melioribacter sp.
ACAGGATCAATTACATCAAATACTTTCTTTACTTTAGGATCAACTACAGATTTTGTCATCGCAAAGTCAGATCCTAATGTTGTAGTTGTTGTTCCTACTATAACAACAGATGCTGTTATTGATATATCAACTACTACTGCCACAAGTGGTGGTAATGTTACTAATAATGGCGGGGCTGCAGTAACAGCACGTGGCGTTTGCTGGAATACTACAGGTGCTCCAACTGTTTCGGATACTAAAACAACAGATGGTAATGGTAATGGTACTTTCGAAAGTGCAATTCAGGGATTAACACCCGGAGCAACATATCATTTACGCGCATATGCTACTAATAGTGCAGGCACAGGATATGGTGATGAAGTTGTATTTACAGCTTTATCAGAATTAGTTGTTCCGACAGTTACAACTGCTGCAGTAATTAATATTGTTTATAAAAATGCTACCGGCGGAGGCACAGTTACATTATGGGGTGGAACTCCGGTTACAGAACGCGGTATCTGTTGGAATACAACCGGTAATCCTACAATTGCAGATGAATATACTTCAAGCGGTTCAGGCACAGGAGAATTTGATGCAAATATGGGAGGGCTTTCATTGTCACAAAACTATTATGTGCGTGCCTATGCAAAGAACTCTACTGGTGTTGGTTATGGTGAACAGGTTTCTTTCAGAACTCCTGACCCGGCTCCTACTGTAATTAAAATAGTTGCCCAGGATGGTAGTGGCGATTATACAACAGTCCAGGCAGCCTTTGATGCCGTAACTCCTAATTATACAGGTAAATGGTATATCTATGTTAAGAACGGAACATACTATGAAAAATTAGTTTTGCCCGTTGGAAAAATTAATGTGGTTCTTGTCGGTGAATCAAAAGAAAATACAATTCTAACTTATGATGATTACTCCGGTAAGAATGCAAATAGCAGCGGTACAAGTACGTCTTATAGTGTTGCTATTGATGCCGATGACTTTGAAGCGCAAAATATTACATTCCGAAATACTGCTACGGCAGCACAGGCAGTCGCTTTAAGAACAAACGGCGACAGACAGGAATATTATAACTGCAACATCCTTGGTTTCCAGGATACTTATTATACCTGGGGCGGAAGCAGAGCGCACAGAGTTTACAACCAGAAATGTTTAATTCAAGGTTCTGTAGATTTTATTTTCGGCCGTGATATTGTTGTATTCGATAGCTGTACAATCAATTGTAACAGGAACAATGGAACACTTACAGCGGCTAATACAGATGCCGGTTATCTTTATGGATATGTATTTAACAATTGTACAATCACTACTGATGTAACAGGATTTGATGGAAATCCTATTACTAATTTCTATCTTGGCAGACCATGGCAGTCATCACCCCGTACTGTGTTTATTAATTGCTATGAACCCGCAAACCTGAATGCGGAAGGCTGGCAGCAATGGGGTGCTACAAAACCAGGGTTGTATGCAGAATATAATTGTTTCGGACCAGGTTCAGGTTACGGCACACGTTTCTCAACATGGACTGCTGATGTAAAACCAACAGTATCCCAGTTGACTACAGAAGAAGCAGCTGCTTATACTTTGGTGAATATCTATGCTAAGAATACATCCAATGCGCCTTACGGAGAAAACTGGCTCCCATCTAAGGAACCAATCGATTACTCAATTATACCGGTTGAACTAAATTCATTTTCTGCCACTGTACAGAATGATAAAGTAGTTTTAAAATGGAAAACTGCAACGGAGACAAATAACTCTGGCTGGTCAGTTGAAAGATCAAAAGATAATGACGAATGGAAATCAATTACGTTTATTCCGGGCGCAGGTACAACTACGTCTGTAAAAGAATATTCATATACTGATAAAAACCTGCAGTCGGGATCTTATCAATACAGACTAAAACAGATTGATCTGGACGGTACTTTTGAATACAGCGGTATCCAGACCGCAAAAGTAGAAATGATACCACAGGAATATTCTTTGAAGAATTTCCCAAATCCTTTTAATCCATCAACTACTATTAAATATGCTTTGCCTAAGGATTCAAAGGTTCAGATTATTATTTACAATACATTAGGTGAAAAAGTAGCCAATGTTGTAGATTTGCAGCAGGAAGCCGGCGTTTATGAGACAACATTCGATGCTGGTAACCTTACAAGCGGAATTTATCTTTACCAGTTAATTACAGATGTGAAAGTTCTGACGGAAAAGATGATGCTGGTTAAATAAATCCACTGCATTTATTAATTTAATGCTACTTCAAATGAATTATAAAAAAAGAACAGGATATATTTTTAAGATGAGAACAGCAAAGGTAATCTTAACCTTTGCTGTCTCTCTTATTTTTATTAACTGCAGTTCATCCGGTATTAATTATTCTGATGACAAAGAATTCCGCTGGTCAGAAAAATTATTTAAAAGCTTCCTGATGCTGCATCCGGACTCAATTATTTACAAAGAAGAAGCTAAAAGCCGTAAGTGGAATTATGAACAGGGATTGATTGAAGAAGCTTTTTTCAGAATGTGGGATCTTACCGGTGATAATGTTTATTTTAATTATGCTAAAAAAAATATTGATTACTACATAAAGGATGACGGGACAATATTAACTTATAAATCAAAAGATTTTAATATTGATAATGTAGCTCCGGGCAAACCATTACTTCGTCTTTTTGAAATAACAAAAGATGAAAAATATAAAATTGCTGCCGATACCTTGTGTGCACAATTAAAGAATCACCCAAGAAACAGCAAAGGTGGTTTCTGGCATAAGAAAATTTATCCTGAGCAGATGTGGCTTGACGGTTTATATATGGGCGAACCGTTTTATGCAAAGTATTCGCAATTGTTCAATGAACAGAAATCATTTGATGATATTATTCATCAGTTTGAGCTTGTTAAGAGAAATATGCTCGATTCCAAAACCGGGTTATACTTTCATGGATGGGACGACAGCAAACAACAGAAGTGGGCTGACCCTGTTAATGGAACATCTCCAAATTTCTGGGGACGTTCAATTGGCTGGCTTATGATGTCTATTGTTGATGTGCTGGACTTCATACCGGAAGAACATTATGGCCATAAAATTCTTGTCGATATGCTGAATGAACTTTCTGCAAGTCTGTTAAAATTTCGTGATGAAAAAACAAAACTCTGGTATCAGGTTGTTGATAAAGGTGAACTTGAAGGTAACTATATCGAAACATCCGGTTCGCTAATGTTTATTTATTCTTTTACCAAAGGATATAATAAAGGTTACCTTGATAAAAAATATTTTGATATAGCCAAAGAATCATTCAATTCGGTTCTGGAAAACTTTGTAACGATTGATAAAGACGGAATTATAAATTTAAAAAATACCGTTAGTGTTTCCGGGCTTGGCGGAAATCCGTATAGGGACGGAAGCTTTAAATATTATATCAGTGAACCAATACGTATAAATGATTTTAAAGGTTATGGTCCACTTCTACTTACTGCAATTGAGCTTGAAAAGGACGACCTGAATAATAAAGTTGGAAAAGGCAAAACAGTTGCCCTTGATTATTTTTATAACAACGAATGGAAGGACGGAAAAAGATTCCACTATGTATGGGAAGATGAAGCTTTTTCCGGCTTTGCAGAATTAGGCAGAACTTTTTCCAAATTTGGCGCTCAAATAATTTCATTGCAGAATGCACCCACTATAAATGAACTGAATAAATGCAGCGTTTATATTATTGT
>CAZIDB010000338.1:0-3699 GCA_964537965.1 uncultured Melioribacter sp.
CAATGATTACGATAAACCATGTCATTCCAGTCGGGAATTTTATTATTACAAGGGCAACCAAACGAATGACAGAAAGGAATTCCACAATCCATACATCTTGCTGCTTGGTTAAGAAGTTCACTCTCCGGAAGAAGATGTTCAAATTCATCAAAATTTTTTATTCTCTCCTCAACAATTGTTTTGGAAGGATTCATTCTCTCGTACTGAAGATAACCACCAATTTTAGCCATTGTATACCTCCTCTGTAACTGCTACTGTATCAATATCAATTTTTTCCTGAATACGCATACGTTCAAGAGATTTTCTGTAATCGATGGGAATTACTTTAACAAATAACGGCAAACTGGATTCCCAGTTATCAAGCAATACTTTTGCACGCGGACTATTCGTATAAAGGAAATGTTTTTCGATCATTGTTTTAAGAAGCTTTTTATCTTTAGAATCCCAAACGCTCTCAAGGTCAACCATATCTAGGTTACATTTAGTATCAAACATTTGTGTCTGGTCAAAAATATATGCAATACCACCACTCATACCTGCCGCAAAATTTTTACCAGTTGAACCGATATTTACAACCAGGCCGCCAGTCATATACTCACAACCGTGGTCACCTATGCCTTCAACCACTGCCGATGCACCACTATTTCTAACTGCAAATCTTTCTCCGGCTTTTCCATTAATGTAAAGTTCTCCACCTGTTGCACCGTAAAGAATTACATTACCGGCAATAACATTTTCCTGAGGTTGGAAAGCAGAGTTAGCAGGCGCTACAATTGCAATTCTGCCACCGCACATTCCTTTGCCAAGATAATCATTTGTATCTCCTTCTAAAGTTATACTTATTCCATTTGTAAGAAATGCGCCCAAACTTTGACCCGCAGAACCTTTCAGATTGAGTACGATTGTATCAGCAGGTAATCCTTTAGCTCCAAACCGTTTAACTATTTCACCGCTTAATCTTGCACCGATTGTTCTGTGAATATTTCTTATTGGTATTTCCACTACAACTTTCTCAGTACTTTCCAATGCAGGCTGAACGAGTTTTATTATTTCATTATCGTATACTTCCGATTCTTCCTGGCTATGGATGCAGCAATTAAGAATATTATCATCTGTATTCAGATTTGACAGTAGCGGCGTAAGATCAAGTTTATTAGCTTTCCAATGATCAACAGGTGGATTGTATTCCAGAATTTCAGTATGTCCAACCATTTCGTCAATCGTCCTAAAGCCTAATTTTGCCATCCATTCTCTTACATCCTGAGCAAGGAAAGTAAAAAATCTTTCTACGAATTCTACCTGACCGCCAAATTTACTTCTGAGAATCGGATCCTGTGTTGCAACACCAACCGAACAAACATTAAGATGACATTTTCTAAGTAGGACACAACCTAAAGTAATTAACACTGAAGTAGCAAATCCAAACTCTTCTGCACCAAGCAAGGTTGCAATTACAATATCTCTTCCTGTTTTTAACTGGCCGTCAGTCTGAACTTTAATTTTATCTCTTAAGTTATTAGCCACAAGAGTTTGTTGTGTTTCAGCCAAACCAATTTCCCACGGAATACCCGCATGCTTAATTGCTGTTAATGGTGAAGCACCTGTGCCACCCTCATAACCGGAGATTAAAACTATATCTGCTTTTGCTTTTGCCACACCTGCTGCAACTGTACCAACTCCTGATTCCGACACAAGCTTTACAGAAACCTTTGCGTTCGGGTTTACGCTTTTCAAATCATATATTAACTGCGCTAAATCTTCAATTGAGTAAATATCATGATGAGGCGGAGGAGATATTAAAGTAACTCCCGGAGTGGTATGTCTTACTCTGGCAATATCGTCAGATACTTTATGACCTGGTAATTGTCCGCCTTCACCCGGTTTTGCGCCCTGTGCAATTTTAATCTGAAGTTCATCTGCACTTAGTAAATAGCTTACTGTTACTCCAAATCTACCAGAAGCAACTTGTTTAACTCTTGAGCTTTTGTTATCACCGTTAGGTAGTGGTTTAATTCTTTCCAAATCCTCACCACCTTCACCGGAATTACTTCTTGCTTTAAGATGATTCATTGCAATTGCAATTGTTTCATGTGCTTCCTTGCTTATTGAGCCGAATGACATTGCTGAAACAATAAACCTTCTTATAATCGATTCAATAGATTCTACTTCATCTATTGAAATTGAATTAGTCTGCTTGAATTTTAATAATCCTCTTAAAGTTTCTCCTTTCTCATAATTTGAATTAATGATCTTGGTAAATTCCTTAAAGACTTCATAATCATTTACTCTTACTGAAAGCTGGAGTTTGGCAATTGCCTCAGGAGTCCAGAAATGTTTCTCACCATCAACACGAATAGCGTAATTTCCCCCGCTATTAAGCAGTTGTTTCACTTTTCCATTTTCCGGGTATGCTGCTTTATGTCTTGCAATGGATTCACTTGCAATGTCAGCTAATTCAAGTCCACCTAATCTTGTTGATGTGCCAGTAAAATATTCATCTATTACATTCTTGCTTATACCAATTGCTTCAAATGGTTGGGCTCCGAAGAAACTATGTAATGTTGAAATACCCAGTCTGCTCATGGTTTTAAGCAAACCTTTTTTTATTGCAACAAGATAAGAATCGAGTGCCTCTTCTGCGTTCGAAACATTTTCCAACATTCCATCTTCAACAAGTTTTTTTATTGTGGAAAAAGCAAGGTAAGGGCAAATAGCATCTATACCATAACCAACTAATAATGCATATTGAATCACTTCTCTTACTTCCCCGGATTCAACGATTATTCCGGCATGGTTTCTTAATCCTTTTCTTGTTAAAAAGTGATGAAGACCTGACGAAGCAAGGAGAGACGGGACAGGGATTTTCTGTTCATTTGCATTTTTATCAGTAAGAATTAGAATCGTAGCCCCTTCATTAATATACTTTTCTGCCTGATTAAAAATTTCATCCATAGCTGCCTTAAGTCCATCCTTTTCTTTTTCAGCATCGAATAGAATATCAATTGTTTCAACAACAATGCTTGGATGCCTTGATTCTTTAATCCTTATTAAATCTTCAGAAGTTAAAATGGGATGAGATAATTTGAATCCTTTAAAATGTCCGGGTGTTTCTTCAAGTACACTTCCCTCTCCTCCGACAAAACTTTCCAAAGACATAACCAATTCTTCACGTAATGGATCAATAGGAGGATTGGTTACCTGTGCAAACTTCTGTTTAAAATAATTAAAGAGAAGCTGCGGTTCCCTTGAAAGAATTGCAATTGGTGTATCATTGCCCATTGAGCCTACTGCTTCCTGGCTTTGTGATGCCATTGGGGCAATAACCATTTTAAGTTCTTCTTCTGTATAACCGAACAAATGCTGCTTCTTCAGCAATTCTGTTTCATCTTCTGACTGAATGCTACCCGGTGTAAATAAACCTCGTAGCTCAATTACATTTTCCTTGATCCATCTTCTGTATGGTTTCTGACGACAGATTTTTGCTTTAATTTCTTTATCTGGCACAACCCTATTTTGAACAAGATCTGCCAATAACATTTTACCTGGTGAAAGTCTGCTTCGTTTAATAATATTTTCAGGATTCATTTCAAGTACACCGGTTTCCGAAGCCAGTAAGACGTAGCCGTCCTTTGTTATACTGTAACGGGAAGGACGTAGACCATTCCTGTCAAGTATACCTCCAATAAACCTTGAATCAGA
>CAZIDB010000339.1:0-3603 GCA_964537965.1 uncultured Melioribacter sp.
GAATGGCTTGAGAAATTCAGGAAGAAAGAAAACACAAAACATAATCTTTACTGGCAGACAGGTTTGGGCTCAGGGATGGATAACACACCACGCAGCGGTTCAGCCTGGACAGATATGAGCTGCCAGATGGTTATACTTTATAATGATATGGCTGTTATGAGCGATGAACTTGATTTGAAAGATAAAGTTGAATATTTCAGAATGATGGCAAAAAATATTTGTTCTAAAATAAATGAATTGATGTGGAATCAAGAAGATGGTTTATATTACGATCTTGATGATAACGGTAACCAGGTTAAGTGTAAAACAATTGCCTGTTTCTGGCCGCTGATTGCGGGAATTGCAAATCAGCAGCAGGCGGAAAAATTATTTTATAATCTCAAGGACACAAAATCTTTCTGGCGTACAATTCCATTTCCTTCTCTCTCAGCAGATCATCCTTCATATAAACCCGATGGACAATACTGGCTTGGCAGCGTTTGGGCGCCTACAAATGTTATGGTTTTGAAAGGTCTTCAGAAATATGACCAGTTTGGTTTTAATGAATTTGCAACTCTTGCGGCAGAAACTTATCTGGAAGGTATTTATAAGGTTTATAAAAAAACAGGAACAATATGGGAAAACTATTCTCCTGATGTATACGCAAGAGGGATCTGGTCTAAACCGGATTTTGTTGGCTGGAGCGGTTGTGGTCCTATTCAATTACTGATTGAAAATGTAATTGGTATTAATGTCGACGGTTTAAATAATCAGGTAACGTGGAATGTTCACCGGATTGACAGACATGGAATTGAACGACTTCAATTTGGAAAAAACACGGCATCATTTGTTTGTAATAAAAGAGCTGATTTGAATAAACCAATCGAACTAAAAGTCATATCAGACTATCCCTTTGAGCTTACAGTTGTAAGAAGATTTGGTGAAAAAAAAATACTGAATGTATTAAAGGGAATGAATAATTTTGTTGTTGAATAGTGAATGACTTACTTGCACAGTTATCAATTAACTTTTAATAAATAATGAGGTAAAAATGATTTTAAAATCCTACTTAATGTTGCCACTTTTTTCATTATTGTTTCTGTTAGGAAATCTTTTCCCGGAAAAAGAAAATATTCCTCCATATAAAAATCCATCTCTTCCAATTGATGAACGTGTTGAAGACTTACTTAAGCGAATGACACTTGAGGAAAAGATTGATATACTCGGCGGAACCGGTTTTGCAACCAAGCCTAACGAAAGACTTGGTATTCCTGAACTTAGAATGAGTGACGGTCCGCTTGGTGTTAGATGGAATGAGAATACAGCGTTTCCATCAGGAATAATGTTAGCATCAACATGGAATCCTAGGCTTGCTAAAAATGTAGGAGCGGCAATTGGAAGAGAAGTTAAAGCGCAGGATAGGCATGTTATACTTGGTCCTTGTGTTAATATAGCACGTATTCCACAAGGCGGAAGAAATTTTGAAAGTTATGGCGAAGATCCTTTCCTCGCATCAAGAATGACTGTTGATTATATAAAAGGTGTTCAGAGTGAAGGCGTTGCTGCAACAGTAAAACATTTTGCCTGTAACAACCAGGAACACGAAAGAATGTTTGTTGATACAAAAGTAGATGAACGCACATTGAATGAAATTTATTTGCCGGCATTTAAAGCTGCTGTGCGGGAATCCGATGTTCTTTGTATTATGAACTCTTATAATAAAATTAATGGACATTATGCTAGTGAGAATGATTATCTGCTTGTAGATAAATTGAAAAAAGAGTGGGGATTTAAATGGCTCGTCATGTCTGACTGGGGTGCTGTTCATAGTACTATTCCTACTGCGAACGGCGGGATGGATCTTGAAATGCCTAAAGGTGAATATCTTAACAAAGAAACATTGTGGGACGCAATAAAAACCGGTGTTGTTAAAGAATCAACTATTGATGAAAAGGTAAGAAGAATTCTTCGCGTCCTTTTTAAAATGGGATTGTTTGAAAAACCAAGCCTGAAAGATGATTATGTTTCCGGTACAAAAGAAAATCTTGACGCCGCTTATAAAGCAGCTCTTGAAGGAATAATTCTGCTTGAGAATAAAGATAATATTCTTCCACTTGATTTTTCAAAGATTAAATCGGTTGCTGTAGTTGGACCGAATGCGCATATAGCAAGAACCGGAGGCGGCGGAAGTTCTTTGGTAGATCCTATTGAAGCTGCAAGTCCTTTGCAGATTATTAAAGAAAAATTCGGCGACAAAGTTAAAATTAATTATGGGGCAGGAATTAAACTTGACGGTGAATCAAACCCGATTGAGCCCAAATATTTTTCCTTTAATGGAGAACAGGGACTTAAAGGAGAATACTTTGATAATAAAGAACTGAAAGGCACTCCCGCCTTTACAAGAATTGATAAACAAATTAATTTCGACTGGGGCGGCGACGGACCAAAAGACGGATTTCAATCTGAAAATTTCTCTGCAAGATGGACAGGCAAATTAAAAGCTGATGAATCAGGTGAATTTATTCTTGATGTAACAAGCGATGACGGAGTTCGCTTGTATATTGATGGAGGTCTTGTTATAGATTTTTGGAGTGATCACGCTGCAGAATCAAGAACTTATAAAATGAGAATGACTGCCGGAAAAGAACACGATATAAAATTAGAATACTATGAAAATGGCGGAAGCGCTTCATGTAAATTCGGCTGGACACCTCCGGGAGAAGATCCTAAATTTGCAGCAATTGACGCCGCTAAAAATTCTGATATTGTTCTGTTTTTTGCCGGTACATCAAACCAGTATGAATCTGAGGGATTTGACAGACCGGATATTAATTTGCCGAAGGATCAGGATAAACTGATTAAAGAGTTAGCGGATGTTAACAAGAATATTATTGTTGTAATCAATTCCGGCTCACCTGTAATTTTAGAAAACTGGATTGATGATGTTAAAGGTATTGTTCAGGTTTGGTTTGGCGGAAGTGAAATGAGCAAAGCAACCGTTGATGTATTGAGCGGTGCTTATAATCCTTCCGGTAAACTTCCGGTTACATATCCAAAAAGTTTAGAGGATTGCTCCGCTCACAAATTATATAAAGCTCAAGATAGCGTGACTGTTTATTCAGATGGAATTTATGTAGGCTACAGGCATTTTGAGAAAAATGATATTGAACCAAGATACCCGTTCGGATATGGTTTATCTTACACTTCATTCAAATATTCAAACCTTAAACTCGAAAAGGGAAATGGTCCATCAGTTAAGGTTATATTTGATTTAACAAACGCAGGTAAAGTAGAAGGTGCTGAAGCAGTGCAGGTTTATGTAGGAGAAGTTAATCCAAAGATTGACAGACCGGCAAAGGAATTAAAGGGATTCAGTAAATTAAATCTTATACCGGGTGAGACCAAAAAGGTTGAGATTACATTAGACAAAGATTCATTCTCTTACTGGAATCCTGCAACCAAGAACTGGACAATGGATTCAGGTGATTTTGAAATACTTGTGGGCAGTTCATCTTCAGATATTAAACTGAAAGAAAAAATTGCCTTGTAACTGATGAAATAGAACACAGATGACGCGGATTGTTATGATTCACACAGATCAGATCAGCGATGATCATAAGAATC
>CAZIDB010000340.1:0-1665 GCA_964537965.1 uncultured Melioribacter sp.
TAAATAAAATTATATAATTCCTCAGGAGGTGTTATGAGTGGGTCATCAGTGGACAGAAGAGATTTTATAAAAACTATTATCGGTGCTTTTTCTTTAACTGCCTTCGACTGGAGCCTCTTTCCCAAAGCAGTATTTGCTGATAACGAATCGGAAGTTTATGATGCAATTGTAATCGGTTCCGGGCTTGGCGGATTAAGCGCTGCTGCAGCATTTGCAAGACAAGGATTTAAAACCCTCGTCATTGAAAAACATGACAGACCGGGCGGCTATGCAACAACTTTCAAACGTCCCGGCGGTTTTGTGTTTGATGTTTCTTTACACTCAACAACCGTAGGTGAAAGAGAAGGTATTAACAATCTCATATACGGCTTTCCTGAAATTACTGATGTCGAGTTCGTTCCCCATCATAACCTTTACCGTGTAATTTATCCTGAGTATGATATAAGTGTTCCTCAGAAGGACGTTGCTGCATATGAAAAAATGTTAATTAATTATTTCCCGGAAGAGCAGCAGGGAATTCATGATCTGATTGAGGATATGAAAAATTTGTCCGGCGATATAAGAAAACTTATTGCAGCTCAGGGCAAAATTGATATGAGCAAATTTGCCACTGAATTTCCAACATTGTTAAGATGTTACAATAAAACGTGGGGACAAATGGTTGATGCACGTCTTAAGAATGAAAAACTGAAGTCTATTGTTTCTGCGCTATGGGGATACTACGGATTACCGCCGTCAAAGTTATCTTCTTTTTATTATGCTTTGCCTACAATAGGATATCTTGAATACGGTGGTTTCTATCCAATCGGAAAGTCTCAGAAAATCAGCAACTCATTTGTAAAGTATATTGAAGAACATAAAGGGAAGGTTCTTCTGAATACTAAAGTGAATGAAATATTAATTAAAGATGATGCGGCTTACGGGGTAATGACAGATGACGGCAAAGAGTTTTTAGGTAAAGTAATAATATCAAACGCAAATGCACTCGATACATTTCATACGATGATAAAAAAGCAGGAACTTAAAAAAGAATTTTTATCCGAGCTGGACAATTTTAACGTAAGCCTATCCTGCTTCCAGGTTTTTCTCGGATTGAAAAAAGATCTTGTTGGAGAGTTAAAGACTAAGGATACAGAAATATTTTACAATTCCGGCTATGATCTTGAGAAAGGTTATGAATCTGCACTTAACGCTGTTGTTGAAGACGGAGGTTATGGGCTTACTCTGTATGATAATCTTTATAAAGGGTATTCTCCGGAAGGAAAAAACACATTAAATATTTTAGTCCTGCAGGGTTATGAGCATTGGAAGAAATATGAGACAGATTATTTTAATGGTAATAAAGAGGAATACAAAAAGGAAAAGAACCGGATGGCAGATATTCTGATTAAGCAGGTTGAAGATTCATTTCTTCCGGGTCTTTCATCAGCTATAGAAGTAAAAGAAATTGGAACACCATTAACTAATTTACGCTATACCGGAAATTACCGCGGAGCAATTTACGGTTTCGATCAGACTTTAAATAATTCGGGTAACAACAGGTTCCCGCATAATACGCCGGTTAAAAATCTTTATCTTTCTGGCGCATGGACAAAACCGGGACATGGTTACGGTGGTGTAATAGGAAGCGGTTTGGAATGCTTTGGTGAAATAATGAAGGATTGG
>CAZIDB010000340.1:1765-3597 GCA_964537965.1 uncultured Melioribacter sp.
TCTTGTAAGGATAGATAACCTTGTCTATTCTTCAATAGATTTCCAAAAACATCAGCCTCTATCTACCACTGAGCTTGTTGTTCAGAAAATTAAAACTACTGATGCAGGAATTTATAAAGTATTTTCCTCTCCCATTGCTCCTGTTAAATATTATGATTCGCAAGCTGAATCGATTCATTTTAACAGGTATGCGTTGTTATATTATAACAATTACCAGTTAATTCAATTTAAAACGCTGGGAGCAAATTCTGTTTCTCCTTCATATCAAATTAAAGTAATCCACAAAAAAAATATTTCTCACTTGTCCCAGGACGACGATTCTCTCTGTTAATCATTCCATAATTCTTAACTAGATCATTCTTTTAAAATGATGAAGGATTTAGTCTATCCTTTCAAAGGAATGATCATCAACAAAAACTAACAGAGGAAAATCAAATGAGTCTTTCTGAAAAATTAACCGTTTTAAAAAGATATTATCATCAACTGAATGGTAGTACAATTGAATATGATCTTACAGAGTATGAAGAGTTACTTTCCCAAATAAACAATATTAAAAATGAATTAAGCTCGAAAAGTGATTTTCAATTAAAGGAGCTTTCTCAAAAGCTAAAGGCAGATGCTGTTGCTGACTCTGATCTTGAGGACATTCTTGTAGATGCGTATGCACTTGTAAATGAGGCAATAAAGAGAACATTAAAACTGGAACCATTCGATGTACAAATAATTGGTGCTTTAGTGTTGCATCAGGGAAGATTAGCAGAGATGCAGACAGGTGAAGGTAAAACTCTTACTGCTGTTTTTCCTGCTTACCTGAATGCACTTTCCGGTAAAGGAGTTCACGTACTTACCTTTAATGATTATCTGGCAAGAAGAGATGCTGAATGGATGCGACCGATATATAATTTTCTTGGATTGAGTGTTGGATTTGTACAGGAAGGTATGAGTATTGCCGAACGGAAAATTGCTTATAACAAGGATGTAACTTATATAACTGCAAAGGAAGCCGGCTTTGATTTTCTGTGTGATAGTATTTGCAGCGATAAAGAAAATATTGTCCATCGGAGTTTTAATTATACAATTGTAGACGAAGCTGATTCAATTATGATTGATGAAGCAAGAATTCCCCTCGTTATTGCAGGTACATCGGAAGAAGGAATTGAGAATAAATACTTAATGGCACGGATGGCTTCGCAGATGAAAGAAAATCTCGATTTTGAATTTGATGAGTATGCGCGCAATATTCATTTAACGGAAAGAGGTGAAAAATTTGTTGAGCAAAAGTTGAATTGTGGAAACTTATATGCTGTTGAAAATATTGATC
The DNA here is from genome assembly GCA_964537965.1 of uncultured Melioribacter sp. Lineage (GTDB taxonomy): Bacteria > Bacteroidota > Ignavibacteria > Ignavibacteriales > SURF-24 > SURF-24. Next base: position 3,087 of record CAZIDB010000340.1, read on the forward strand.
TGTTAACTCGCCTTAATTGCGCATTGCATGCGGAATATTTACTGCAACGTGATGTCGACTATATAATCAGAAATGAGAAAGTAGAATTAGTTGATGATTTTACCGGTCGTGTTGCGGATAAAAGACGCTGGCCTGATGGTCTGCAGGAAGCAATTGAAGCCAAAGAAAATCTTACTGTTCAGGCTAAAGGCAAAATCTTAAATTCAATTACACTACAGCATTTTCTAAAGTTATATCCCAAGCTTTGCGGAATGACTGCAACAGCAGAATCAGCGGAAAGGGAATTTAAGGAATTTTATAATCTCGATATTGTTGTAATTCCACAGAATAAACTCTGTATGCGTATAGATCACCCGGATATCATTTATCAAACAAAAGAACGAAAGAAAAAAGCAATAGTAGAAGAGATAAAGAAGATTAGTAAAACAAAACGACCAATTCTAGTTGGTACTGGCAGTGTTGCTGAATCTGCAATGCTTGCAAATGAATTACAGATTCAAGGCGTTGAATG
>CAZIDB010000341.1:0-3552 GCA_964537965.1 uncultured Melioribacter sp.
ACGCACTCTATGGGGATTTGAAAAATAATTTTTCATAGAATATAAAATTGTTGGGTACAATTTGGTAGAGTACTTAAATAAGATTATAAATCAACCTCATTTCTATACATTCTTACTAATGAAGCGAATTTCTGATCCCCCAACATAAAAAATTAAGCTCGAATACAGGACTAATCAACTGTTTTCGAGCCTCTTGATGCTCAAACGAACTTGCTTAATAATTCCACTAAAATCATTTTAAGATATATAGAACAATTATAATTAAATCATATTTCACTCTGAAAGATTTCCTAAAGAACATTAATATTTTCGAATGCTCTTTTAATTCATAAATAAACTCTTGGATGAAAAATCTGGATCACAGGTTAAATGCACTCCGAGTTTTCTTAAACCTGCTTCATCACCAGGGGTAGGAATATGAGTTATATGAACTTCGCATCCTTCAATCTCCTTCAACTTTTCAAGAGCCATTTGTGCAGCCGGATTTGAAATAGCGCTTAAGCTTAATGCAATTAATACTTCCTCAACATCAAGACTAACAACTTTTCCTCTTAGCACTTCCCTCTTCAAATAATTAAGTGAGTCCATTATATTTTTCGGCAGAAGGAACAGATTATCAGGAAGAGAAGCGAGATGCTTTGAAGCATTAAGTATCAAACTTGCAGCAGCGTGCATCAACGGAGAGTTTTTTCCAGTAATTATTGTACCGTCCTTTAATTCAATTGCTGCACCTACATATATACCCTCATTCCCTTTATTATTTTTCTTGCCAATTATTGCGGCATCTCTTGCCGCTTTAACTGAATTTCGATCCTCTACTTTTGCACCAATATTTTCCATAATAATTTCTGCACGCTGCACAGTGTCGGCATCAATAAAACCTTTTGCATATTCCACTTCACATCTCAGGTAACGTCTTATAATTTCCTGGTGAGCAGCCTGCTGAACGATCTCATCATTTATAATTCCGAAACCTGCACGGTTTACTCCCATATCCGTTGGTGATTTGTAGAAAGATACATCGCCGGTAATCTTTTCAATTATACGTTTCAACAGGGGAAAAGCTTCTATATCCCGGTTATAGTTAACAGTCGTTTCATTATAAGCTTCAAGGTGATGATGATCTATCATATTAACATCTTTAAGATCCACTGTTGCAGCTTCATAAGCCACATTCACTTTATGTTTTAACGGCAAATTCCAGATTGGAAAAGTTTCAAACTTGGCATAGCCCGCTTTAATTCCCCTTTTGTAATCGTGATATAACTGGCTAAGGCATGTGGCTAATTTACCGCTGCCCGGACCCGGACCTGTAACAACTACTATTGGTTTTGTTGTAGCAATATACTCGTTGGAACCATATCCTTCATCGCTTACAATCATATCAACATCTGAAGGATAACCTTTAGTGAATTTATGTGTGTAGACTTTTATTCCACGTCGCTCAAGTTTGTTTTTAAATGTTCTAGTGTAAGGCTGATACTCATACCGTGTTATTACAATAGCTTTTATTTCAATTCCCCATTCGTTGAAATCATCAATTGTTTTTAACGCATCAACATCATAAGTAATTCCAAAATCCGCACGGACTTTTTTCCTTTCGATATCACCGGCATAAATACAAAGTATCACATCGGTATTATCTTTAAGCTTTTGAAGAAGCCGCATCTTAACGTTCGGATCAAAGCCCGGCAGTACGCGTGCGGCATGAAAATCAAATAAAAGCTTACCGCCAAACTCAAGATAGAGTTTATTGTTAAATCGGTTAACCCTTTTAAGAATTTCCCCGGTCTGTTCCTTTAAATATTTCTCATTATCAAAACCAATTTTACTTTGCATGAATTCACCTGGCAAAAATTAAACTGTATAAAAAAGTTTACGCAAAAATATAAAAGCAGATGTTTATAACAAACCAATTTAATTCCTACCGATTTTTTTCATCTGGTCTTTCAGGATAAAATATGTGAGCAGAGTAGATAAAATATCAGCGACTGGTGTTGCAAGCCATGCACCGTTTAACTGAAATAAATTTGAGAGTATGATTAACGTGGGAAGAAAAAATATTACCTGCCTTGAGAGTGAAAGTATAATTGAAACTCTTGCATACCCTATTGACTGAAATAAATTTGAAGTAACCATCTGGAAACCAACAATGGGATACACTGCAAAAATTAAGTGCAGCCCCGTTGATGTAAGCTTTATCATTTTATCATCACTGGTAAATGCCGAAGCAATCATACCCGGAAATATCTGGCTGACAAGAAATCCGAAAGTAGTTACAGCAATACCGGCAATTACTGTTTTCCTGAACACAAGTTTCACCCTGTCAATTTGCTGTGCCCCGAAGTTATATCCGGCAATTGGCTGCATACCCTGGTTAAATCCAAGCACTATCATTGCAAATAATCCCTGTATTGCAGACACAATACCGAATGCGCCGATAGCATAATCACCGCCATACTTCTCAAGTGTCATATTCATAATAATTATTACAAGGGACAGGGAGATAAACATAATGAACGTCGACATTCCAATAGAAAAAATATCAAGAATGATTTTTATCTTCGGTTTAAAATGACCGCTCATAAAACGCACATAGCTGCTCTTACTGCAAAAATGAATAATTGCCCAAAGGGTGCCGGTAAACTGAGCACAAACCGTTGCTAATGCAGCGCCTCTTATACCCCATCTGAATCCGAATATAAAAAGTGGAGCCAGAATAATATTGACGCCGATTGTAATTAATGTTACAGTCATGGATTTTCTTGGGTAACCCGACGCCCTGATTATATTATTCAAACCCATATAGAGATGCGTAAAAATATTCCCTATCAAAATAATTTGCATAAAATCTTTTGCATAAGGAAGAGTTTGGTCGCTTGCGCCAAAGAAATAAAGAATCGGTTCAAGGAAGCTAATCATCACAACAGTATAGATTATTCCTATGACAACATTCAGAAAAACGGAGTTACCGAGAATATTTGTTGCGCCATCTTTATCTTTTTGTCCAAGCCTGATTGAGACCATAGTTGAAGCACCGGCACCCACAAGTGAACCGAATGCCGCAGCAAGATTCATTAAAGGAAAGGTAAGCGCTAAACCGGCAATTGCCATTGGTCCTACGCCCTGCCCAATAAAAATCCTGTCTATTATATTATAAAGAGAAGTGGCTGTGGTTGTTACAATAGCCGGAACAGAAAACTCCAAAAGAAGTTTCCCGATCTTTTCAGTTTCTAATTTATTTGGTGAATTCTTTTCATTCATTTTATTTAAAAGAAATATAATTGAACCAATCGTTGCTGTCCGAAATAATAAGACCGTCAACAAAATAATAGAAATTACATAACAGAGTAGATTATTAATACACGATAAACAATTCTGCTCTGTAATTTTGCCTGATAAATATAAAATTATAAACGTACTTTTCTTAGTGTAAGAAAAGTACGAAAAGAAACATGCACTCTAAAAGAAATTCTAAAATTATCCTTCGTTTCGTTACAGAAAAAGAACTCCCCCGATTAAATCGGGGTCGAACAGCTTTTTCTGTTAAAC
>CAZIDB010000342.1:0-3534 GCA_964537965.1 uncultured Melioribacter sp.
TGGAATTCCCAGTCCATCCAGTCTTCGTCCCATTCCCAATCCCATTCCTTTGCATGAGAATCCCAATCATCTTCAACATCTTCCCAGGCCTGATCGGCCTCCTCCTGATCATCCCACATTTCTTCTGTATCAGATGAATCTTCCCACGTTTCTTCTGTATTGGTTACTGTTGAATCTTCCTGGGCGTTAAGCGTATAGGATACAAGCAGGAAGCTAAGTAGCAACATTAAATAGAAGCGGTATTTCATAATGACTCCCTTATAGTTTTAAACATGTTTGTAACAAACAAACGAAGTACCAAAAAAATTTTTATTGAATAAAGTTATAATCTCAAGACTTTAGACGTGATTAATTTAAAAATTGTTACATAAACGCATAAAAGAATTTAAAGGCGGAAGCTTTCTTTCAGGTTGATATTAACAAACCGATGCGAATTTTGTTAAATGTGTTCATTATTAAAGCTATTGTTGTTCAGTCTAATGAACACTAACCGGAAGCTTTTCTTTATAAGTGTGAGTTGTTTAGCTTAAACTTTATTGGATTTTTCCTCGAGCGTTTTTACAAGGCTGTCCATCAGAACATCATTCTGAACCGGCTTAGTAAGAAAAACATCAACACCGGCATTGTAAGCATTATCTTTATCTTTTTGAAAAGCATGTGCAGATAAACCAACTATCGGAAGAGACTTATACTTTGGAAGTTTTCTAAGTTCACGGGTTAGCTGCAATCCGTCTTTCTTTCCCCTTAAAGAAATATCCATTAGAATAATATCAAACTTTTCCCCGTTTAGCTTTTCGTAAAAGGTTTCTTCGGAATCACATATATGCACTTCAAACCGGCGTTTTAAAAATATTTGAAGGAATTTCTGATTCTCAAAATCATCTTCCACAACAAGTAATTTGGGCTTTTCGTTATCTGCCATATTCCCTGTAACCTAAATGTTATGTAATTCTGACATCAAATTTAATTAATTAAAATTCTTCTTCAAATATAAGATGTGAATTTATTTGCCATATAATTTGTTTAGACATTAAACTATTGTGGACGAGTGCTTATATTGATAATGCATTATGCTTTCTTTAAGTTTGTCCTGAATTAAAATTAAGTGAAAATGTACTCTTTTGTAAAAATTCTGAACTTTTTGCTCCCTTTTTTATACGGTTTAACATTTGGCGTTTACCTGTATGATTTCCTAAAAGGGACGGTTAACCTTGTTAAAGCGAAGAGAATGCTTTTGTTTTTGTCCGTGGTTTTTCACATCGTATACCTTGTTGCAAGAACATTGATGTTTGATCATCCGCCAATAACCAACGTATTTGAAATATTTACAATACTCGCTTTTGCTCTAAGTTGTTCATATTTCATACTTGAATTACTGACGGACATAAGAGGCACCGGATTATTCATTATTATTTTTTCGGTCATTTTTCAATTGGTTTCCTCGGTTTTTATTCAGGATTTAATTGAAGTGCCGGAAGTTTTGCGTAACCGTCTTTTAGGTTTGCATGTAATAAGCGCCCTGTTGGGTTATTCCGGAATTATAGTCTCTGCCATATACGGATTTCTGTTTCTTTCGTTATATAATGAAATAAAACTTAACAGATTCGGTTTAATATTCGAACGGTTACCGAATCTTGAAATTCTTGAAAAACTTAGCTTCTACTCGGCCTGCATTGGTTTTACATTGCTTAGTGTTGCTATAACCATTGGAATTATATGGTTGCCGGCCGCATTCCCAAATTTTAATTACCTCGATTCAAAACTTGTAGGAACATTTCTTATCTGGATTATTTATGGTTTGGGAATATTGAGCAAGACTTTAGGTAAGTGGCAGGGTAAAAAGGTTGTTGTCTTTTCAATCATTGGTTTTTTTATTGCAATCTTTCAAACTATTATGTCGAACTTTATACTTAAAAGCTTTCATTCGTTTTATTGATTTGGAAGAGTAGGATTGATTTGGTTTAAGTGAAATGAATTTAATATCAGTTAGTATTAATCATCGTACCGCACCTGTAGAAATAAGGGAAGCTTTAAGCCTTAGTGCAGATGAGATAAAACTTTTCCTTAAAGATTTAAAGGGAAAAATCTTTAGCGAGGGTTTTATTATCTCTACATGTAACCGGACTGAGTTATACGGGCTTCCTGTTGATCCCGGAATAAACTTCCTTGACCTGCAGAAATTTCTTATGGAAAAAAAATCAAGCGGCAATTTGACCACAAAAAATTTTCAGAATTTCTTTTCATGCGGTGCGGTTAATCATTTGTTCAATGTTGCTGCTGGTATTGATTCTATGCTGGTGGGTGATAACCAGATCTTCGGACAGGTAAAAGAAGCTTTCCAGCTTGCAGAAGAAAATGAGTTTACGGGATTCCTTACAAAAAAAATTTTTGATTCAGCAATTAGAGTTGGTAAACGCGTTAAGACGGAAACAGTTATTAGTGAAGGCGCAATAACAGTCAGCTATGCAGCTGTTCAGCTTGTTGAAAAAATATTTTCTCACCTTAATAAAAAATCTGCACTGGTAATAGGTACAGGTGAAACAGGAACAATTGCAGCCAAACATTTGCGGGATAAGGGCATTGGTAATCTTACAATTACAAACAGAACAATTGAAAAAGCCGAAAAGCTTGCGAAAGAAATAAATGCTAAAGTTATTCCTATCCAATACTTCAGGGAAATCATTGCCGAATTTGATATTATTATCAGCTCTACAAGTTCATCCGATTTGATGCTTGGCTTTGAAGATGTAAAATCTGCAATGAAGAAAAGGAATAACTCCGCCACGGTACTAATGGATATTGCAGTTCCCAGAGATATTGATCCCCGCGTTAAAACTCTTGAGAATGTTTTTTATCATGATATCGATTCGTTAAAAATTATTGTTGATCAGAATATGAAAAGACGTCAATCTGAAATTCCAAAAGTTAAAGAGATTATTATGGAAGAATTGATTGCGTTTTTTGGCTGGTACAATTCGCTTGAGGTTGCACCTACAATTACTTCACTTCGCCAGCATTTTGAGAACATAAGAGCCGAAGAAGTGGATAAGATGAAAAATAAAATTGCAGCAGAAGATGTCGAGAAAGTTGATATCATAACCAAAAGGATTATAAATAAAATATTACACCAGCCAACGGTTGAATTAAAAAAGCTTACTGAGAATAGTACTGATACACAGGAAACAATTGTTATTATAAGTGCAATTAAGAATTTATTTGGATTGAACGGCAGCAAACATTAACGGGCATACAACTTTTAAAAAAAATAAAAAGAAGGCAATCATTTGAAGACAAAATTAATTATCGGCTCACGCGGTAGCGAACTTGCCCTTTGGCAGTCAAACTATGTTAAAAAGGAAATCGAGAGGAAGAATAAGAACGTTCAGGTTGAAATTAAGATCATAAAAACTACAGGCGATAAAATTCTTGATGTTGCCTTATCAAATATTGGGGATAAAGGTTTGTTTACCAAGGAACTTGAAAATGCTTTATTAACTAATTCAATTGATATTGCTGTACACAGCTTAAAAGATC
>CAZIDB010000343.1:0-3524 GCA_964537965.1 uncultured Melioribacter sp.
GTTAGACAGCAGGCAGATAGCTAACGTACAAAAAAGTAAAAAGCTGTTGAAATAAAATCTCTCCTCCCCCTCTCGTTAAACGAAAAAGGAATGGCTGTTTTTTAATAGCTGTTCCTTTTTTTATTTCCGAATTTAACAACAAAATATTATTCGAATTAAATTTACAACGTCCTGTTAATAGTTTTCAACTGATAGAAATTAAAGAAGTTTCTTCTATAATGTAGATGTACAGAATACGATATTCGGTATTCGGAATTTTTTTAACTCTGCATTAAGCCGGTTGCTTTAATACATCCCGATTTAATCGGGCTACTCAGTAACCGGGGAAGAAAACAAAATGATTGTTATGGTTTTGAGTAGGACAGCGTTAGCAAGATGTATCGAAACAACCTTGATTAAAATATCTACCTAACTTTCTCTCCTCGTAATTCCTCTCAATTATTTTGGAAAGGATCTCCGATTAATAAAAATATCGGTAAAACATATTATCCCCTAAAAAATTTCCGGGCTTTGCCGATTATATCCTTGGTTAATTTATTTTATATAAGGAGGGAGGCAGTATGGTTTTAATAAACTGGCAGTCAAATTATTCAGTTAATATTAAAGAAATAGACCTTCAGCACCGGAAGTTAATTGATTTAATCAACCAGTTGCACGATGCAATGAAAACCGGCAAGGGTAAAGAAGTGATGAGTAAAACTCTTGACGAACTATTGGATTATACAAACTATCACTTTAGCAACGAGGAAAAACTATTTGATAAGCATGGTTATTCAGAATCCCGTACTCATAAAAGACAGCATTCTGACCTTGTAAAAAAGGTAGTTACTTATAAAAATGATTTTGAATCCGGCAAATCTTTGTTAACCATGGAATTGATGAATTTCCTGAAGGACTGGCTTACAAAGCATATATTGGATTCAGACAAACAGTACAGTTCTTTCCTTAACAGTAAAGGTGTTGTTTAATTCTTCTATCAGGCAGCATATACTGCATGTTGTAATGAGCATTATAAATTTTAATATCAACAAAAAAACAGATCTAAATAATTTTGAAATAACTCTCTTATTTCAATGTAAGGAAAAGGAATGATAGTGGAGTGTTATTCCTTTTTTTTAAGAACGGTATTATATGCGACTGAAGAAAGATACTCCGCTGATTAATAAGTGGAAATCTTTGAATTAAGTCCAATCCTGTATTATTCTAAATAATGAAGTACTCTTTAGATAAAATCTTTGCATTTTTTTTCTGTTTCATTGTACCGCTTACTCCAGGATTGTTACCGTTAGCAACATATTGTATAAAATTTAATGTCCCTGTTACGATTATGAAAATATAAAAAGGTTTTTTTATATCAATATTATTTTTAAAGGTTTAATATGTCAGATTACAATAGCATGAAAAATGACTTATCGGAATTACTCCAGCTTGTAAGCTTTAAAATTGGCAAGGAAGAGTTCGGAGTAGACATTCTGAAGGTACAGGAAATAATCAAAATAATTTCAATTACCAAGGTACCTAACTCGCCTCATTTTGTGGAAGGAGTAATAAACCTAAGGGGAAGAGTAATACCGATTATTGATTTAAGGGTAAGGTTAGGTCTTGAAAAAATTGCTCACACAAATGATACAAGAATTGTTGTTGTTGATCTCGTGGGAAATACCGTTGGCTTTATAGTGGATGAAGTGAATGAAGTTTTAAGAATATCAAAGAGTATTACCGAAGCTCCGCCGGAATTAGTAACCGGTATTGATTCGGATTATATAACCGCGGTTGGAAAACTTGAAGACAGGATTCTCATTTTACTTGACCTTGAAAAAGTTCTTAGCCAGGATGAAAAAGAAGAGTTGGCTGCAAACAAAGAATAATATTCTGTAAAGACAGAAATGGCAGGTATCAAGAAATCAATATTGTTAAGATATAAATGGAAGATAGTTGTATTCTCTTTGCTTCTTCCGTTTAATTTTACAGTTGCTCAGGTATGCGGTATATCAGGAGCAAAACTTTGTGTGCCTGATGCGGGTGCAATTGGAACCGGTACATTTGAATTTGAACCGTCATTTATTGTCATTAATTCTCATAAGAGATTTCTTGAAGACGGATCAACCGAATCTTTAAATGGCAAAAATATCGAATCGGATTTATTGTTCAGGGTTACTGTTGGAATAAAAGAGAACCTTGAATTAGGCACATCATTTTCTTACGAGCTGGAAGAAATAGGAATCGGTTCCAAGTACAATGTATACTCAGGTGAAAATTATAAGTTGGGCTTAATAGCATGTGTTTGTCTGCCTGCAGGAAATAAATTCATACCCGATTCATTAAATGATGACGGTGATTGTTACTCTACTTCTTTCGGAACTATTGCATCAAAAAATTTATCGCAAACCGCTTTAGTAGATTTGATACTGTCATACTCTCATTTTTACAGGACTCAGCATTTCAAAGGTTTGATTACTTATGGTGTAGGAATTGGTAACTGGTTTACAGAGAACTTGCAGTGTGTTTTTGAACTCAATGCTTTTTCAACTTATAATAGTGGATTTCACTCAGGGAAATTAGCTGCATATCCCGGTATTACTTATAAGATATCGCCTAAACTCTTATTTGTGCTGGGCGCATAGTTTGATTTGCCCGGAAAGGGTGAATACAAGGGAATAGGCTACCTTGCGGCATTTACTATGACATTCGAATAAAAATATAACTATCAATATAAAAAGGGAAAACAATGAAATGGTTTAATGATCTTAAAATTTCCAAAAAGTTAATACTCTCATTTATTGCTGTTGCTGTTATTACTGTAGTTGTGGGAGTTGTTGGGTATAATGGATTAAATACCATTATGTCGCATACGAATAATATAATAGAAACAAAAATTCCAGGATTAACTTCTGCCTCCCAGATAAAGGAAGGACAGATATCAGTTATTGTTGCTGAACGCGGATTAATTAACCGGCGAATGATGGCTCCGGATGTTCGCGCGGCTCAATATAAATGGATTGAAGATCAATTCGTAAAAATAGACGAGGCCTGGAAAGCATACGAAGCTCTTCCGAAAACAGAAAAGGAAACAGAACTCTGGGAAAAGTATAAAAACGCATATGAAGAGTGGCTTGTCCAGCATAAGAAAGTATGGGATCTTTCTAAAAGCAAAGACCAGTTATTAAGTGGCGGTTTGGGTGCAGATTCACCTGAAGTAACCGCGAAAGATGATGAAGTATTCCAGGCATCATTAAACTCAAGAAAAGCATGGCTTACCTGCAATAATTTATTGGTTGAACTTGTGGCAGAAAACCAAAAAGGTGTTGATGAAGCCGATATTGCTTCTAATGATGCGGCATCTACAAGTAAAACAACATTAATTATTTTTATTCTGATAGCGTTTATTCTTGCTGTTGGGTTAGGCGTTTTTATTGCTAAAATTATTAGCAAACCTGTAAATGAGTTAAAAGATATTGCAAATTTACTTGCTCTTGGCGATGTAGATCAGAATGTAATGGCAAAAAGCAAAGATGAAATAGGAG
>CAZIDB010000344.1:0-3510 GCA_964537965.1 uncultured Melioribacter sp.
CTTCAGGAATGGGTAAATCTTCCGGATGAATAAGAGCCATATGTTTTTTCATCCACGGTACATGAGCATAATTAAACACAGCAATTCTGTCCGGAGAAATATCAATAATCTTATCAACTGTTTCTGCAAAAGTTGAAACGGATTGAAAAGGAAGCCCGTAAATAAGATCGAGATTAATACTATGAAATCCGAGTTCTCTTACCCACTGGACTGTCTGCCTTGTAATGTCCTCGGGCTGAATTCTGTTAGTAGCTTTCTGAACCTTATAATTAAAATCCTGCACTCCCATGCTTATTCTGTTAAAGCCGCCGTTTCTTAACGCTTCAAGATGTTCTCTTGTTAAACCGCGGGGATCAATCTCGCAGCCTTCTTCAGCATCATTCTTAAATTCAAAGTTGCGGTTGATATAATTTATAAGATCCTGAATCTCATCAGGATCAAGATGAGTTGGTGTACCTCCGCCCCAATGAAGCTGCGCAACTTTTCTATCGGGCAGGATATACGTCCTTACCATATCGATTTCTTTTTTGAGATACTTGATATATTCTTTCACCCTGTCGCGGTTGCGTGTAATAATCATATTACAGCCGCAGAAATAGCAAAGTGTATCGCAGAAAGGAAGGTGATAGTAAAGCGAAAGATCAGGAAGGCCGCTTCCGTAATTTGTCTTCACTACTTCTTCAAGGAATTGTTCATACCTGAAGTTCTCATTAAACTGCGGAGCCGTAGGATAGCTTGTATAACGCGGACCCGGTCTGTCGTATTTTCTGATTTTATCTAAATCAATGTTTATCATTAAAGTCAAGCCTCTCCCTTGCCCTCTCCCAAGGAGAGGGTGGATGTTTGATTATTTTTCAATTCTTTTATCATCTATTTTTCTTCAAAGTCTTTTATTTGATACTGACTTCCTTATCGGTAAATCTTTAAACCAAGCACTAATTTATTTCCTTAAATCCACCTTGTGAGGATTGAGGGGGCTTATCTCTTTAACGAAGCGGATAAGTGCTTTTACTTTTTCGGGATCAATATCGGGAAGAATACCATGCCCAAGATTAAAAATATGTCCGTTTCCCTCACCATATGAATCAAGTACTTTTGTTACTTCTTCTTTTATTTTATATTCATCAGCATACAGAACACACGGATCGAGATTCCCCTGCAAAGCAACTTTATCGCCGATTTTTTTTCTAACTTTGCCAAGATCCATAGTCCAGTCCAATCCAAGAACATCTGCGCCGGATTTTGCAAGTCTGTTTAGTTTAAAGTGAACACCTTTCGCAAATACTATTACCGGTTCATTTTTCCTTTTAATATTATCTATTACTTTGGTTATGTATTGAAGAGAGAACTCTTCAAATTCATTCTGTGCAAGAATGCCGCCCCAGGTATCAAATATCTGAACAGCATTTACACCGGCTTCAATCTTAGCTGAAAGATAATCTGCCACGGCATCGGCAAGTTTATCCAAAAGTTGATGAGCTAATTCCGGCTCATTATAAATCATTTGTTTAACAAAAGAAAAATTCTTCGAACCCTTACCTTCTACCATGTAGGTCATTAAAGTCCAGGGTGAACCGGCAAAACCAATAAGAGGAACTCTGTTATCCAATTCTTTCTTAGTCAATTCAACTGCATCAAGAACATATTTTAGATCTTTAACAGGATCAATAATTTTTAGTTTATTAACATCATCTTTAGTTCTGATTGGATTTGGAAACACCGGTCCCTTGCCTTCATGCATTTCGAGGTTCATTCCCATTGCATCAGGAATTACAAGTATATCTGAAAACAGGATCGCAGCATCAACACCAATAATATCAACAGGCTGAATTGTAACTTCCGCAGCAAGCTCCGGTGTTTTCAACATAGTTATAAAGTCGGCCTTTTCTCTCACAGCTCTGTACTCTGGTAAATATCTTCCGGCTTGGCGCATAATCCAGATTGGCGTTCGTTCAACTGGTTTTCTTTTACACGCACGAAGGAATAAATCATTTTTTAATTTCAAAACAATTCTCCGGTTTTAATTCAAATCAAAATATTTTATAAGTTCATCAACAAGTTTTTCAATAGTAAAGACTGAGGGCATCACTTTTACATGAATGCCGTAACTTTCAATTTCTTTTTTTGTAGTTGAACCAATTACAGCGACAACATAATCATCAAAATATCTCTGAGGTTCTGTTATTTTCAGAATATCAAGAAAATTTCTGAATGTTGACGGGCTTGTAAAAACGAAAACGTCCGGTCTCTCATTCTTTATTATTGCAAGGTTCTTTTCAACAATTGATTCTTCAGGCAATTCAACTTTGTAAATTGGAACCGCAAAAACTTTATTCCCTTTTGCTCTTAAATTTTCCGCCAGATCTTTTCTTGATAATTCAGATCCGGGAATGAAAATACTTTTGCCGGTAACGTTCATCTTTTCAAAGTAACTGCTTAATCCTTCACCGCTGTATTCTTCAGGCACTGCAGATACAGGAAGATTAATTTGTGCACAGGCACGGGCTGTCTTAATACCAACGGCAACAATCCTTGTCTTATCAAAATTCAGGTTTATATTTTTCTCTTCACATCGTTTCGAAAAATATTTTACACTATTACCCGATGTAAACACTATAAAATCAATTTCGTCTTTCCGGGAAATTACATTATCAAAAGAACTCCAGTCATCAACAGCTTTGTATTCCAATGTTGGAAAGTGAATTAATTTTGCTCCCAGCTCAGTTAGTCTGGAAAATTCTTCTACAGAATCATGAACGCTTCTTGTAACAACAATAGTTTTTCCATTTACACCAGATAAATTCATTTGTCAGCTATTCTTCCTTGCCACAGAGTAAATTTCTTTTAATATAGCTTTTGCTCCGGCTTTAAGTAAATCCTTAGCCAACTGCTTACCTAATTTTTCCGGTTCTTTTTTACTTCCTCTTAATTCCTTTCGAAACGTAACCGAACCATCAATTGCTCCCACCAAACCATCAAGGTATAAGCCTGTTGGTTTAACTTGTGCATAGGCACCAATAGGAACCTGGCAGCCGCCTTCGAGCACTTTAAGAAATTCTCTTTCAGCTTTTACTGCCGCATAAGTTTCAAAATGATGAATTGACTGTAAAATTTCGTCCGTTACTTTATCATCCGTACGAATTTCTATTCCAAGTGCACCCTGTCCAACTGCCGGCAATATTTGTGTAACAGGAATGTAAGAAGAGATATATTGTTTCAAGCCTAACCGTTCAACTCCGGCGCGCGCTAAAATAATTGCGTCCCAATCCGAATCTAAAAACTTCTTAATTCTTGATGGAACATTTCCGCGCAGTTCCTCAATTTTTATATCGGGACGAAGGTGAAGCAATTGAGACCTTCTTCTTAAAGAGCCGGTTGCAACAACAGCATTTTCCCGGAGTTTATCAATCGTAATTTTCTTTTTTCCTGCAATAAGCACGTCTTCAACAGAATGGCGTTTTGTAACCGCAGATAATTTTAATCCTTTTGGAATTTGTGTCTGCAGATCTT
>CAZIDB010000345.1:0-3499 GCA_964537965.1 uncultured Melioribacter sp.
TAATTACACCTTTTGCACTTTCAATTATGGGCATATAAAAGATTTCGTTTTTCAATCCATGAATTTTTTGAATTCGCAAGACTTCATTTTCAACTTCTTTAACCTGCTCGGCACTTTCGCATTTTGGAATCAGAATAACATGAACATTGTGAGGAACTATGAAGTGTAAATCTTCCAGTCCATGCGGAAGCTGGTTTATTCTTACCATTCTTTCCGAACCGTAAAAATCAACGCTTCTTAAAGCATTCCTGACAAGATATTTTGCAGCTTCTTTTTCCGAAGGTGCAACGCTGTCTTCCAAATCAAGTATAATACCATCAGGATTGTGCAAACCGGCGTTTGCGTAAAACTTAGGTTCATTACCCGGAAGGTATAAACGGCTTCTGCGGAGTTTATCTTTTGTAGTTTTGTAATTATTCTTCGGATTAAACGGTAAAAGAAATTCTTTCTGTGTTCCGGTTAGAATTCTTTTTATTGCAAGTTCTAACCGTGCAGCAAGAGTAAAGGGAAGTGCACCGTTATCTTCAACAAGAATATTAGCATCCTTTATATTGAAGAACGAGCACATTTCAAGAATCAACTTTTTAATTGATTCTCCGTACATCGTTTCAACTTTACTTTTAACGTCAAGTTTAACTCCACCGGATTTTGTTAGTTCTATTTCCACATAACAATCGGATCTAACTTTATCACCGCGTTTTCCTGCAGAAGCTACAATTGTTTTAGATTCCATGATATTCTCAAAATTTATTTATAAGAAAAAGTTTTACTTCTCAATAAAAACTACATGTAAAAATTACAAAATTAATTTTTCCATAAAAGCTGATACGGGTAATTTATCGCAATCAAAAATCATTTCTTTTATTTCTTTCTGCCGTGCTTCACTTAGAACGGACGATGAGAGTCCGTTAAATTTATTTTCAAGATCTTCTATTGTCATTGGTTCTCTTGGATCACCTTTAGGATATTCAAGATATTCCGAAAATTCTCTTCCATCTATGGTTTTTACAATTACTTTGGAAGGTTGTTTAGCCGGGAACATCTTCTCAAATTCTATTGAAGGTTCACCTTTAATTTTATCTATTACTTCCCAGATTCTCGGATCTTTTAATTTCTCATCGGAGAATGATTGTGTCGTAATCTTATGATCTACCAAAGCAGCCGCAATACAATACGGAAGCGAGTGGTCTGCAGTTTCTCTTGATTCCGGACGATACTTATGCGGATCAAAAAGAATGTCGTATGCCTGTGCTAATGTTGTTAAGGTAACTGATTCTATCTGTTCATAGCTGATGTTATTTTTTGTAACAACTTTTAATGTGGCGGAAATATGTGTATGAGTTAAAGCTTCGGTTGGGAAGGCTTTCATACTGCAATCAAGTATTTTAAATGATTTACCCAAATCTCCAACAAGTTTATCTATATTCCATTTCCATTCGGTTACTGCGTCTCTTCCTTTCATTTTAAGCGGATCAACTTTTTGTTCTTTTACATTATAACCAAGGAAGCAATCCATAAAACCTTCCTTACCTTCAAAGATAGCTTCCGTTCCGCTATAACCTTTCTTTGCCATTAAAGCAGCCATTACACCGGATTGAGTTGCCATCGGATCAACAGTATTCTTCATCATAGTTAATTTACCGGCGGTTGGGCAGCCAATTGTATGATTGTGGCATCCGCTAATTCCAATTGCATTTACCATCTGGTCAACTGTAAGTCCAAGTACTTTACCGGCTACAATAGGGGAAACAAATTGTGTTAGTGTTGCGTGGTGCCATTTGCGCTCACGAATTCCTGGAACAGCATATTCACATAAACGCTGCTCAAATTCATAAGCAAGTACAATTGCTGTAATTGCATCTTCCATAGAAGCGCCAACCAATTCACCAATTGATAAAGCAGCAGGAATTATATCCGATGGATGCGAAGGATCTTCTTTCCAGTAAATGTCATTAAAATCCAACGAGCGAACCATAAGCGCATTTACTAAAGATGAATTTATTGCAGGGATTTTATCTCCAAATGCAATTACGGTGGATTCCGGTTTACCGCCAACTTCTTTGTAGATATCCCGTATTATGTTTACATCTTTTGTTTTATAAGCGCCAAAAGCGCAACCTATTGAGTCGTACAAGAATCTCTTAACTTCGTAAACAACTTCTTTGGGTAAGTCCTGGAATTTAAGATTAACTGCGAACTCAGCTATTTGTCTTGATATTGATTTTTCCATTTATGAATTCCTTTTTTTTCAATAATTATTAGAGGTTTTTCTTTACCCATTCTTCAAGTCCGCCAACTACTATTAACTCCTGGGCAGCTTCTCCAACCGGACTAAGTTTATATTCCTTTCCAGAAATAGTTAAAACAGAATTTTTAAAATCAATTTTAGCTGTTAACCCGGTTTTAACTGTTAATTTTTCTTTACCATATTTCGTTTTGAATTCGTCAACCAGTTCAGGTATTTCAATGCAAAGGAATCCATTATTAATTGCATTACGCTTATAAGTTTCATTGAATGTACCTGCAATTACAAGTCTGATTCCTTTATACTTTAATGCTGTTTCAGCTTGTTCTCGTGAACTGCCTGTTCCAAAATTATAACCGCCAACTAAAATATCACCTGCATTTGCAATTTTAACAAATACAGGATCGTAATTTTCCATTACAACTTCAGACTGTTGCTGCGGAGTATAGTCATCAATATATGTGTACTTGCCGGGATAAATACCATCAGTGTTCAGATTATCCTGATGACAGAATAACAATTCACCTTCAATAATTTCAGGGAAACCATCAATTATTTTCACTGAAGAAATCTTGGCATCTTTCTTTGTATTAATTTTAATATCACCAATAAGGTTTTTCGATTCACCGTTCCAGATATAATCAATTCTACCGGCAACAGCAGAAGCAGCAACAACAGCAGGCGAAGCAAGATAAGCAAATGCATTTGGTGAACCCATTCTACCTTTAAAGTTTCTATTGGTTGCTGATATTCCAACATCACCATCTTCAAGTAAACCTGTTCCCAAACCAATACAAGGTCCGCAACCAGGAGGAAGTGGAATAGCACCTGAATCTAACAAAGTCTGCCAGTCTCCACGTTTTTCACTTTCTGCCTGTACTTCACTTGAAGCAGCTGCAATATAAAATTTCACATCGTATGCTACTTTTTTACCTTTAATAATTTTTGCAGCTTGGGCAAGATCATCTACTCTGCTGTTAACACAGGAAACCAGGTAAGCTTTATTTATTTTTATATCACTTAATTCGGAAACTGTCTTCATTACTTTTACAGTGTTTGGACCGGAAACGTAAGGCTGGACAGATGATAAGTCCAAAGTAATTTCCTTTGCGTAAAATGCATCATCATCAGCTTTTAATTGATTAAGTTGATTTTCAAGTTCTGCAATTCTTTTTTCATTCATTCTAGGATGAGTTCCGTTTCCGTCAACATCAGAATTAACACCTTCCAAACCGCGTTTGGAAATAAAAGCTG
>CAZIDB010000346.1:0-3454 GCA_964537965.1 uncultured Melioribacter sp.
GACTTTACAACCTGAACAAAAAAGTAATAAAGAATAAAATAGATGAACTTGTTGATGTATTAAAAATTGAAGACTGGCTTAACAAGCGAACCGAGTTCTACTCGCAGGGAATGCGGCAAAGGATTGTAATTGCCTCGGCATTTCTTAATGATCCTGAATTCCTTGTAATTGACGAACCAATGGTTGGACTCGATCCGCAAAGCGCTTTTATTGTAAAGCAGGTATTAATCCAAAAAGCAAGAGAAGGTAAAACAATTTTCATGTCCACACACAGTCTTCATATTGTAGAGGAAATCTGCAGCCGCGTAGGAATAATAAGAAAAGGAAACCTGATTTACGACAGTTCAATTGAAAACCTAAAGAGCTTAAAGACAGAGAAGAACAATAATTTTGAAGAATTATTTATAGAACTTACAAGCGATGAAGCAGATTTTTCATATAGTAAAATATAAGGTGCTCTCGTTCCTTAAGCTAAACCCTGTTCATAATGTAAATGACTTTATGAAAAGCGCCGGCAGTTTTATTGTTTACGCCGGGTTTGCATTCGGCACTTACTTTCTTACACAAACAATTATCCGTTACCTTTTGGTTGAAGTACGAATCGGATTATTTCTTCTTCATCAGTTTCTTTCAATAATAATGTTCATCTTTTTCCTGTCTGTTAACGTCGGCAATATTATAGTTTCTTATTCAACCTTGTATAAATCCGGTGAAGTAAACTTTCTTTTAACAAAGCCGGTATCACCAACCAAGATTTTTATCATAAAATTTCTCGATAATTTTTTCTATAGCTC
The DNA here is from genome assembly GCA_964537965.1 of uncultured Melioribacter sp. Classification (GTDB taxonomy): domain Bacteria; phylum Bacteroidota; class Ignavibacteria; order Ignavibacteriales; family SURF-24; genus SURF-24. The sequence continues at coordinate 795 of CAZIDB010000346.1, forward strand.
GTCAACTATGCTGCTGATTATACTGGCGGCAATTTTAGGATACGGAACTTATTTCAAACTTAGCGTAATTAATGTTCTCGCAATTGTACTTTTTAACTTTCTTCCATTCATGTTCATTGCTGCTTCATTAGGTGTAATTATTCTTTTGTTTATAATGAAGATATCAATAAGAATTCCTTTACGATATATTGTTTATGTTCTTTCAGCAGCATATGTAATTTTATTGTTTTTGTTTTTCAAAATAAATTCCCCCCTGAAATTAGTTTCGGAGGTAATGGAGTATTACCCAAACCTTGATCAATACTTTTCCGGACTGATCCCACCCATTTTAAAATTCCTGCCCAACAACTGGCTTACAGATTGTTTATTTTGGACAGTCCTAGGCAATTATTCACGGGTGGCAGAATTCTACTTTTATCAGGTTACTGTTTCATTATTAATGTTTTTCTTTGCCGCATATCTTGGTAACAGGTTTTATTATAAAACCTGGCTTAATAATATTAATGCCGGGAATAAAACCAGGACAAAGATTGACGGCAAGAAACGGGTAATTGATTTTGAAAAAGATTCTTCTTTAACTCCGCACACCGAAGTTATTTTTAAAAGAGAAATCTTAACTTTTATCAGGGAACCCAACCAGGTAATTCATCTTCTGTTGCTGTTGTTTTTAATTTTCATATTCATTGTAAGTCTGCGCGGTGTTTCTCTCTTAGGCACCCGTGTAATTCAATTACAAACCATAAATTATCTTTCGGTTTTTTCATTTAATATTTTTCTGATTTCAACTTTAGCAATGCGTTTTGTATTCCCGCTTGCCAGTCTTGAAGGAGAGGCGTTCTGGAAAGTAAAATCCTCACCGGTTTTAATCAGGAAGATTTTCAAGATAAAAATATTAATTTATCTGGCACCGATAATCATTATCTCCCAATTGCTTAGTTATTTTTCAAACAGGATATTTTCCTCCAAACTAATTATTCTGATAGGAATTTTAATTGCTTTTATTGCCGCTGCATTCGTTTATATTAACGCCGGAATGGGCTGTATCTTTGCAAACTTCAGAGAAAAAAATGCAATAAGAATTTCCTCATCGCAAGGTGCGGCAATATCTTTTTTAATAAGTCTTCTGTTTATTGCATTTCAAATTGCAATTTTGTTTGTACCTTTGCATAATCTTTTTCAGTTAAGAAGAAATACCGGAGTTTATGATCTTTCATTTTTGATTATGCCGACAGCAATAATTATAATTATTTCAGTTATGGCTTCAGTTATCTCCTTTAAACTTGGAATTAAATCGCTGAGAAAAGATTTTTAACTTGGTAATAAATAATTTTTTCCTTTTATTGAATTATAATTTAATCACTCTGTTAAATGATCAAACAAAATTTAAAAGCATACATTGCATGGTTAAACATATGCATTATCTGGGGAACAACTTATCTTGCAATAAGAATAGGTGTAGACGGTTTACCACCAATGTTGTTTGCAGGCGTAAGATGGCTGGCTGCCGGTTTTATATTATTTTCATTTTTGAAATGGAAAGGTTATAAAACACCTGACAGAAAGGAGCTTTTTCACAATATAATTATAGGTGTTTTGCTGCTTGGTTTCGGAAACGGTCTTGTGGTTGTATCCGAACAATGGATTGAAAGCGGTTTAACAGCTTTATTAATAACTACAGTACCATTCTGGATTGTAGGATTTGAATCTTTACTGCCCGGCAAAACAAAAATGAACTACTTAATTGTTTCCGGTTTAGTACTTGGTTTAGGCGGAGTGATTTTAATTTTCGGAAGCAACTTAAAATATATTTTCCTTCCTAATCACCTACTTGGAATTATTACATTAACCGGCGCAGTTGCAATCTGGGCAGCAGGCACACTTTACTCAAAATATAAAAAGATGAACATTCACCCGCTAATGAGCGCATCAGTACAAATGATGGTTGCCGGAACACTACAGACTTTATTAGGAATTGTTATTGGCGAAGCTGGTAAAGTACATATTACGCAAAGTAATTTATCTGCATTTTTATATTTGATTACTTTCGGTTCGCTTGTTGGATATACCTCATATATTTACGCTGTTTCTCATCTTCCCGTTTCGCTTGTTTCAACATACGCTTACATTAATCCTGTTATTGCATTATTTTTAGGCTGGCTTATTTTAGGTGAAGCTCTTTCTTTTACAATCGTCTTTGCTTCAATCATAATACTGGCCGGTGTATATGTTGTTAAGCTTGGAACTGATAAGTACAAGCGAGAGATATTAAAGACTAATAATTAATTCTTAGTTGGAATAAAAATGGTGAATGAAAATCCGAAGAACTACGACCCGCGGATGCACTCCGCAGAACATATATTAAATCAAACTATGGTTAGAATGTTTAACTGTGGCAGGGCATTCAGCGCTCATATTGAAAAGAAAAAATCCAAGTGTGATTATCACTTCAACAGAAATCTTACAGAAGAAGAAAAAGCAGAGATCGAGAAAAGAGTAAATGAAGTAATTAGTTCTAATGCTGATGTAACGGAAAGTTTCATTAACAGAGAAGAAGCATCAAAAGAGTTCAGCCTGACACGGCTTCCTGAAGAAGCAGGAAATGTACTTAGAGTTATCCAGATTGGTAATTACGACAGATGCCTTTGCAGCGGTGTTCATAT
>CAZIDB010000347.1:0-3443 GCA_964537965.1 uncultured Melioribacter sp.
TGCTGAGTTCTCTACTAATCCTTCATCAATAATTGTTCGTAGAGTAATGTATGCAGCGGCAGAAGCAATTGGGTTACCGCCATAACTTGATGAACTTCCGGAAGGATTTGCAAAGGGCTTGGCATTAATAATTTCTTCGTTGCTTACCAGCCCGGTCATTGGAAAACCACCACCGAATCCTTTACCGATTGTGATTATATCCGGAACAACATCATCGTGCTGGCAGCCAAACATTTTTCCCGTTCTTCCAAAACCTGTAATCATTTCATCAACAATTAATAACGCACCAATTTCATGAGCAAGTTTTTTCAGTTCAACAAGAAATCCTTTCGGCGGTACAACATTTCCGTTTGTTCCCTGAATTGGTTCTACAATAAACGCAGCGACGTTGTTAGTCGTTTCATATCTTAGTTTATCTTTAATGAATTTTACGCATCTAAAATCGCAACCCGGGAAAGTATCATTTAACGGACAATGCCTGCAGTTTGCGTACGGAGTTGAAAATGTTCCAACCGGTAATGGACCTAAACCATTTTTAAAAGTATCGCTTAGTAAACCAAGCACGCCCATTGTCTTACCATGAAAACCGCCCCAGAAACTTATGAACTCTGTTTTCTTTGTGTAAGATTTTGCAAGACGAAGAGCCGCTTCTACAGCTTCTGCACCACTGCTATAGAACTGGCTTCTATTAAGATCACCCGGAGCAATTTCCGCTAAAAGTTTTACTAATTTTGCACGGGATTCCGTAGTAAAACTTCCAACGTGAATTTTTGCAAGCTGCTCTGAAAAATATTTCACGTACTTAGGATGGTTATAACCCAGACTCGCCACACCCACGCCGGCAAAGAAATCAATAAAACGATTTCCATCCGCATCTTCTATAATTGCTCCTTCTCCTTTTGCAGTTGCAATTTTGGAAGATGTAGCAATTGTTTGCGTACCGGGAGCAATGTATTTTTGTTCCTCCTCAAAAATCTTTAAAGATTTTTTACCGGGAATTTCAGTAATTATTCTGGAAAAATTTTTCTTTTTGTTTGTTGTGCTGTACATATTTTAATGCCTTATTATGAATTAGTTGTGCTATATTTTTTGCTGCTATATCTCTGACAGGAGCAAAGCTCGGCCAGTCATTTATATCAATAATTGAGATGGATCCGTCGGGTGAAATAATTACATCCCCGCCAAAAATATCAAGGTCTAAAACTTCTGCCGACCAAAAGGCGAGAAGTTTTAATTCATTTAAATCAAACGGGATATGATTGTTACCGTTTAAATAATACCAGTGAAAAAATTCCGTCCCGAGTATTCCGTAAAATTTTATTGTATCACCGGACAGATGCTGTTGAACAATAACTCTCTCTATTCCACGGTTTTTAAATTCTTTAAAAAGAGTAACCATTTCCTCTTTGGAATAAACAAGAGTTACATCTTCTTTATGTTCCGCATGAACGTCTCCCCGCTTTAGCCAGACTTTACTTTGACCGAACTGTTCAAAAATTCCATCAGTATTTCCGTTTATTTTTACTTCAACACTTTTCGGAAACGGAAGATTGTTTAACTCGGTAAGTATTTTTATCATTTCTGTGCGATAAGAATTAAGTGCAGCAGATGGTTTGTTGATAATAAAATCCCCTCTCTCTTCATTTCTTAGCAAACTTGTTATCCCGGCTTTACCCTGAGCCATTGAAAAAATAAATTTCTCTTGGATCTCATTCGTTTCAACAAATACTTCTTCATATATTTTCACATTATGACCAAGCAGTTCAAGCTGCTCAGCCGTCCTAGCTAACAATAAAGAATCATTTGTTATATGATTTGGTGAATAAATTTCCTTTCGTTTAATTCCTGCAAAGTCTAATTTCATATTGCCTTCCTTCAAAAATTTTTTGATGTAACAACTAAAAGACACTTACATTTACATATCTATCCGGATGCTCTCTGATGTCATTTATCAGTTTGTTCAGATCAGTAATAAGAACATTCACATTCTTGTAAATATTTTTATCGTTAAATAATCCACTGACTAATGTGCTGTCTGAATGTGTTTTTGCTAAAAGATTATTTAGTTCTAACGACGCTTTATTTACGTTATTATAAAGCGAATCATTTTTAACAAGCTTACCAATCGTTCCTTTTCCATTTTGAATTTCTTCGCTTATTTCTTTTAAGCTTTTGCCGGCAGAAGAAAGATTATCATATAACTCCGAATCATTTATGAATTTATTTAAAGAGATATCTTTCCTGTGAAGCGACGTTAGCAGCAAATCAATTTTCTTAACCACCTGGTTAATTTCATTAATTGTGTTTGGTGTATTAATTAACTGTCCAACGCTTCCCCTGCCTGCAGCAATTGAATCTGTAGTGGTCTTAAGGTTCTCCATTATCCTGTTAAAGTTCTCGACTCCTGGAGCAATGTTACTTGTTATATTATCGAGAGAAATTGACTGCTTAACTTTGAGAAAGGAATTTTCTTCTAATTCTTTGTCCTCCGTATTTCCAAAGGAAAGATCGATAAACTTATCACCAAGAATTCCAATGCTCGTAATACATACTTCAGAACTTGTTTTTATTTGAGATTTATATTCCTTTTTAATGCGCAGTTTAATTTTGATAAGTGAGTGCTTATTTAGAGTAACAAAATCTACAGCCTCAACATCGCCGATTTTATAGCCGCCCAATGTAACCGGAGCGCCTTTTATTAAACCGGCAGTGTTATCCAAATAAGCGTATAGATTGTAGGTTTGCGTAAACAGATATTCGTCCGTCCCAATCATTATGATAAAGACAAAGAGAATTACCATTCCGCCAAAAATTGTCAATCCGACTTTTAATTTTATTTTTCTTAATTGTTCAGTCATACTATTCCGTTTAATTTAATTATTAGTCTTCATCCAACTGAATTGAAATAACCATACAGATTGTTTTTGGAAAATATTTCGTAAAAAAATTCTTTAACAAACTGGTTCTCGGATTCCAATATATCCTTCACGTTACCGGAAGCGATAATTCTTCCGGCATTAATAACTGTTAGCACATCACCAATTGAAATAGCATCATTTAATATGTGCGTTACTATAACTGAAGTTGTCCCGGTAGTTTTTAGTCTTGCAATTAGGTCAAGTATTGCTTTTGAATTGATTGGATCAAGCCCGGTAGTCGGTTCATCAAAAAGAATAATTTCAGGATTAGTAGCAAGTGCTCTGGCTATTGCCAGCCGCTTTTTCATTCCGCCGCTTAATTGGTCGGGATATAAATTCTGAGTGCCTTCAAGATTTACAAATGAAAGAATCTCAGCTACTTTATTAGAAATTTCTCTTTCTGCGAGTGATGAATTATATGCAAGAAAATATGAAACGTTTTCTTCCACGTTAAGCGAATCGAACAACGCATTACTTTGAAAAACCATCCCGATCTTTCTTCTGATAGCAAGTAATTCATTTTCA
>CAZIDB010000348.1:0-1624 GCA_964537965.1 uncultured Melioribacter sp.
TTTAACTCTAAGTTTGTTTATAAAATAGTTTAAAGAACACTTCTGCATAGTTGTTCGCTATCTCTGTACTAGTAAATGAATTGCATTATTGTTTGAACTATTTTTTCCCCCTGAAAGAAATCGAAAAGATTTAATTTTTCACCAATCCATTTAAAGTTAATACCACTGTAATCTAAGTTCTGATAAAGCGGATTAAGATTAATTATTATTCTTTTTTTGATGACGATAATTTTCGAGATCTGATTTCAATGTATTACTTTTATTTGGTCACTTCTTATGACTATTAAATCTTCAACCTCCTCAATAGATAATAAACCACTTCTTACCTGACTTACACTGGGTTACTTTATTTATGAGTCGATAAGGTAAAAAAACCAGTAAAAATATTTCTTGATAACAAAAACGGAATTATATAATTTAGCCACACTAAATAATCAATTCGAATACCGAGGAGGAGTACATCATGCGTAAAATTGTAGCGCTGCCTGGTGATGGCATTGGTAAAACTGTATTGCCTGAATCAATTAAAGTTCTTGAAGCAGTTGGATTTAAAGCAGAATATATCAACGGAGATATTGGCTGGGATTTCTGGTGCAAAGAAGGAAACGCTTTACCACAAAGAACAATAGATTTGCTTAAAGAAAATAAGATTGGACTATTCGGAGCTATAACAAGTAAACCAAAAGATGCGGCGGATAAAGAACTTGATCCATCTTTACAAGGAAAAGGTTATACTTATTTTAGTCCTATTGTTGGTTTACGCCAGAAATTTAACCTTGATATTTGCATTCGTCCCTGCCAGTCATTCAAAGGTAATCCACTTAATTTCATTCGCTATGGAGCGAACAAACAAGTTGAAGAACCTGTTGTAAATACAGTAATCTTCAGACAAAATACAGAAGGATTATACTCAGGTGTCGAATGGACTAATCCTCCCAAAGTCGTAAGAGATGCTTTTGAGACTCATCCGAAGATGAAAAATTTTGCCCATGTACCAAGTGAGGAATTAGCAATATCAACAAGAATAGTGACAAAAAAAGCATCTGAAAGAATAATAAGAGCTGCTTTTGAATACGCTAAAAACTTTGGTTATAAAAATGTTACCATCTGCGAAAAACCAAATGTCCTTAGAGAAACTTCAGGTATGATGTTTAAACTTGGAAAACAAATTGCTAAGGAATATCCTGATATTCAGTTATGGGATACAAACATTGATGCACAAATGATGTGGCTAACAAAGAACCCGGAAATTTATGGTGTTATTGTAGCTGAAAATATGTTCGGTGATATTATTAGTGATGGCTTTGCTGGTTTAATTGGCGGATTAGGATTTGCCTGCAGCGCAAATATTGGAGAAGAGGTTGCTGTATTCGAACCAACACATGGTTCTGCCCCAAAATATCAGGAGCTTAATCCATCAATCGTTAATCCCATCGCTATGATTTTAAGTGCCTGTATGATGCTCGATCATATTGGTGAAAAAGAAAAAGCTGATAAAATTAAAAATGCAATTTCAAAAGTTATTGAGGAAGGGAAAGTAAAAACATACGATATGATGAAGTTGAAAGGTGGTCCTGATGTATTTAGTAAAGGCGCCTGCACGACACAGGAAATGACACAAGCA
>CAZIDB010000348.1:1724-3432 GCA_964537965.1 uncultured Melioribacter sp.
AAAATCTGGCCGGAAATTAATTGGATAATTAATGCTGAACTTAGAGAGAAAGTTTTAAATTGCTGGACTTATGCAATTGAAAACAGTGTACTCTCACCGGAAGATCTTGAGGTAATTCCCTTCTCTCTTTTAATTAAGGATTGTAAGATTTCGTTCATGAATCATAAACGGACCTGCGTTCAGCTGGCTGTTGATATCGCTAAAAGAATGAAAGCAAATTTTGGTGATGAAATACAAATTGATTTTGATTTGCTTATAGCCGGCGCAATTCTAATTGATGTTGGCAAGTTGATTGAATACGATAAAGTTGAAGGCAATTTAACAACAAGTCATGCCGGTAAATTATTAAGACATCCGTTTAGCGGTGTTGCGCTTGCAGATAGGTTTAACCTACCACCGGAAGTTTTACACATTATTGCCTACCATGCTAAGGAAGGTGATCTTGCAAAGAGAAATGTAGAAGCTATTATCGTTCATCATGCAGACTTTGTAAGTTTTGATCCATTTAAAGCTTAACGGATTCCGTCATTGCGAGTCACGATTTATCGTGACGAAGCAATCTTTTTTTTGTGTTATGAAAAAATATTGTGTATACATATTAACTAATAAAAACAATGCAGTTCTATACACAGGAATGACTAATAACCTGGCAAGAAGAGTTTGGGGACACAAATCAAAACTTATTGAAGGATTTACCAGGAAATATAACGTTGGCAAACTGGTTTACTTTGAATCATTTGACAATCCCACATCTGCTATAAAAAGAGAAAAACAAATAAAAGCCGGATCCAGAGCAAATAAATTAAAACTTATAAATAATTTTAATCCTAATTGAGAAGAGCTATATAGTATAGACAAACTTTATAATTAGATTGCTTCTCCGGCTGAAGCCGGGATCGCAATGACATAAAAAAATGGAGCAACTTATGTCTCAGACATTAATTGAAAAAATTGCACAAAAATTTGCAGTTGGATTAGATTCCAATCATATAGTTCATTCAGGTGATTATCTTTCAATTAAACCAGCATATATAATGACACACGATAATACAGGCGCTGTTATTCCTAAGTTTAAAAGTATTGGAGCAATTAAATTAGCCAACCCACGGCAGGTAGTTCATACTCTCGATCATAATGTTCAGGATAAATCCGAAAAGAACTTAGAGAAGTACAAAAAAATTGAAGAGTTCTCAAAAAAAATGGGAGCAGATTTTTATCCTGCTGGGAGAGGAATTGGACACCAGATTATGTGTGAAGAAGGTTATACCTGGCCGGGAACAATGGCAGTTGCTTCAGATAGTCACTCAAATATGTACGGTGGATTAGGCTGCCTTGGTACACCAATAGTCAGAACTGACGCTGCAGCCATTTGGGCTACCGGAAGAACCTGGTGGCAGGTACCGCCAATTGCAAAAGTAGAATTACAGGGTAAACTTCAGGCTGGAGTAACTGGCAAAGATGTTATTATTGCTTTGTGTGGTATGTTCAACAAAGATGAAGTGTTGAACCATGCAATTGAGTTTTCCGGCGATGGAGTAAAATATTTAAGCATAGATGAGAGATTAGCTATAGCAAACATGACAACAGAATGGGGAGCATTAGCAGGTGTCTTCCCTGTTGATGAAGTAACACTAAATTGGTTAAAGAACCGTGCAGCTTTTATTTCCAAACGCGGTTTGGAAGGTGTTAATTCTGATGTTGACGGAAA
>CAZIDB010000349.1:0-3409 GCA_964537965.1 uncultured Melioribacter sp.
CTTAGGGTATTTTTTACCCAAGCTGCAGTATTATTTCAGGGAAAAAAGAACCGGTAAAAATGTAATCATCCATTGATAGAAGAAAGAGAGTAAATCAACTATTAGTTCTTTCAGACTTACTCATTCATCAATCCTGCTTTGGCGAATAACCAGAATAGTAATGATAATACAACTCCGCCGATGGCGGCTAATGCCATTCCCTTTAATTGAACTGAACCGATGTTAACACTCGCACCGCTGATACCAAGTACAAATGTTATTGCGCCAAGTACCATATTCCTGTTTTTACTGAAATTAACTTTTTGCTCAACAAACATTCTGAAACCTTGTATTGCAATAACTCCGTATAGTAATAAAGTAATTCCTCCCATTACAGGCTGAGGAATTGTAGAGATAGCGGCAGAAACCTTTCCCATACAGGAAAATGCTATTGCCAATAATGCTGCCCCGCGAATAATCCAAACAGAATAAACACGGGTGATTGCCATAACTCCAATATTCTCGCCATAAGTTGTATTTGGTGGCGAACCAGTAAAACCTGAAAGAACATTGCTTAGTCCATCACCAAGTAATGAACGATGCAATCCGGGTTCTTTCATCAAATCAGTATTGGTAATTTTTCCGGTTACAATTAAGTGACTGATATGTTCTGCAAGTACAACAATGCAGGCAGGCGCAATAATTATAATTGCGTTGGTATCAAAAACTGGTGCATGAAAATCCGGTAATGCAAACCATGCTGCATTACTTATTACAGTCGTATCAACCATACCCATAAAAAGTGAAAGAAGATAACCGGAGACAATCGCAGTTAAAATAGGAATAACCTGTAAAAAACCCCGGAACATAACCGAACCGATAATTCCCACACCCAAAGTAAACAGAGAAACAAAAATTATTTTACCGTCTATAACAAATGGTTCAACAATTTTTCCAACTGCTGTTGGTAAAGGAGAAAGACCTGACTGCTGAGCTGCAACCGGCGCTAATTCAAGACCGATAATAGCAACAACAGCGCCCATTACTGCCGGCGGCATAATAATATCAATCCAGCTAATTCCCCATCGCTTTACTACAAATGAAATAAAGATAAAAAACAAACCGAAAAAGATATATCCTGATTGAGCATGGCTAAAGCTTCCATAAGTACCAATAATTAATAATGTGGGAGATATAAAAGCAAAGCTTGAACCGAGATATGCCGGGATACCACTTTTGGTGATCCAACTGTAAATTAAAGTACCAATCCCATTCATCAGTAGCGCTATTGCTGGATCTACTCCCAATAGAATTGGAACCAGTACAGTAGCGCCGAACATTGCTGTAAGATGTTGAAAGCTCAGAGGTATGCTTTCTATGACGGGTAGTTTATCGTGGATACCTATAATTCGTCTTGCCATTTTTCTCCCTCAATATGAATTAAATCTATAATTCATCTATTAAAAATTTCTAATTGAATTTTGATCGACAATCCGCTCATATTCATTAGTCAACAATACTCACTAAAATTTAATTTTCCCCGGACTTTAATGCTTTAAGCGGATCAGGAACCGGGTGTGAAAATCCTCCGGCTAACTTATCATCAAATGATGAAGGAACATTGCCTGCTTCACTTCTCTCTTTCCATGATTCAACAACATTACTATCATCTTTTCTTTCCATAACGATGCACTTATCAATGGGGCAAACCAATGAGCACAAATTACAACCGACACAATTCTCTTCAAGTATAATTGGATATTTATCGTCCGGATTTTCAGAAAGAGCAATTGCCTGATATGCGCCGTCCTGGCATGCAGTATAACATAATTTACAGCCGGTACATTTTGTTCTGTCAATCTTTGCGGTAACCTTGTAATTAAGATTAAGATTTTCCCAGTTAGTAACGTTGGGCAAAGCTTTGCCGACAATTTCATTTACACTTTCAAATCCTTTTTCATCCAGATAATCTTCCAACCCTAGAATCAATCTTTTAATAATTCCAAATCCATAATGCATAACGGCAGTACAAATCTGTACAGAGCCTGCACCCAATAACATGAATTCAACTGAGTCTCTCCATGTTTCAATTCCACCTATACCGGAAATTGGTAAAGCAACATCTTTATCAAGTGCACAATTCTTTATCATATTTAAAGCAATCGGTTTTACTGCAGGACCAGAGTACCCGCCATTAGTGCTCATGGAACCAACCGATGGGTAAGGTATAAAATTATCAATATCAACACCCACTATACTCTGGATTGTATTTATAAGAGCAATAGCGTTTGCTCCGCCTCTCTTAGCTGCTTTTGCCGGTTCTGTAATGTCGGAAATATTTGGAGTAAGTTTAACAATGACAGGAATTTTAGCAACCTCCATCACCCAGCTTGTAAGCAATTCAACAAGTTTAGGTTCCTGTCCAACAGACGAGCCCATACCTCTTTCACTCATACCATGAGGGCAACTAAAATTTAACTCAATTCCGTCAGCCCCGGCATTTTCAACATCCTTAACAATCTGGTGCCATTCTTCGCGCGTTTGTACCATTATTGATGCAACAACAGCCCGGTCCGGAAAATATTTTTTTACCTCTTCCATTTCTTTAAGGTTATCAGACAGACGGCGGTCAGAAATCAGTTCAATATTATTTAGTCCAATCATACGTATTTTACGATAGTTCACAACGCCATACCGGCTGGAGACGTTAACTGTTGGAATGCCCAAAGTTTTCCAAACTGCGCCACCCCATCCGTAATCAAACGCTTTCATTACCTGGTAACCGGTGTTTGATGGCGGCCCTGATGCAAGCCAGAATGGATTTGGTGATTTTATTCCCGCAAAGTTTATTGAAAGATCGGTCATGGTTTTATTCGCATTAATGATTTAAACAGTAATGAAGAAATGATTCTTCTCTACATCGGATTTATTTTTCAAAATGAAAATATGAAGGATTCTTTTTAACATCAACCTTTTGGCTATTTATATTTAACATAGTATGAATTGCAACTGATGGTTGTAGAACGGCAGAATGGTTTTGAGAGTCTGCTTTTTAACTTTGATTTATATGTGGATAATCCTGTAATTCCATTCATTAAATTTTTCAAGAGAAGATGCAAGATGAAATCTGTGGCAGCGTTTAACATCTTCTTCAAAACATGTTATTGCTACTCTCATTTCATTCTTAATCAACTCAATTATTTTTAGTTGATCTGAAATATTTTCTTTAAGTGTACTTTGCCTGTACTCTGCAAATACCTTATCATAATCCCCCTGTGATTTCAACTCTTTTCTCTTAGATGATTCAATACCAAGTTTTGGGAAATGAATGTATTTAATGTTTAATGCTTCGCAAAAACCAGCTAACTGTTTTTTAGAAAAACCATATTTCATACTTAGCGGATTACGCCGGACATCGCATAGGACTTTA
>CAZIDB010000350.1:0-3350 GCA_964537965.1 uncultured Melioribacter sp.
GGCAATTGAACAAGTAAAAACTGCCGGAATGAGAAAGTATTCGGATAAACCGGCAAAGAATTTTGATAAACAGTGGGCGTGGATAACCATATATGAAAATAAAAATAACCAGTGGATAAGAGTCGCGGATGTTAGTACAGAAAAACCATATGAAGAAAATACTAATTAATCTTGATTGAGTGCTAAATGCTGACAAGTGTCTATTCAACAAAAAAGATTAAATAACCGGAGTTAAAATGGAAGTAAACAATTTTGATCTAAAAGCACCTGACTGGGATAAAAATGAAGAGCGCATAAACAGGGCGAAAGTAATATACAAACGGATAGTGGAAATAATTAAAATAAATAAGCCGGATACAATCTTGGATTATGGCTGCGGAACCGGTTTGCTTGGCTTTAACTTTATTAATGATGTAAGCTTGGTTTGTTTTGCTGATACTTCAAGTGGAATGCTTGCAGAAATAAATAAGAAAGCTAACCAGCAGAATGTAACAAATTATAAAACAATAAATCTTAACGAAAGTAATGAATTAGGGAAGTACTCGGCAATAACATCTTTATTGGCTTTGCATCATATTGAAGATTTAGAAAATGTGTTGAACAACTTATTAAAACATATTGAAAAGGATGGATACATTGTTTTATCGGACCTGGATATTGAAGACGGAAGTTTTCACTACCCGGAAATTGTACCGCATAACGGTATTGACAGGAATATTATTCTGAATTGCCTGAATAACAGTAATTACGAATTAATATGTAATGAAACAGTTTATGTCCAGAAAAAAACTGTTAATGATAAGCAAGTTGAATTCCCGATTTTTCTTATTATTGGAAGAAACATACAAAACTGAAAGTATAAGGTGTCTTTAGAAAAAAATGGAAACAATTTTAGAAAATAAATTAATGACTTTATACAAAGATGAGATGATTTCTTTTTTGAAAGAAAATCCTGAGCATTTTGATGAAGCGATACAATTATCAATTACAGATAAGCAGCCTTATTCGTGGCGGGCAGCATTTTTAATCTGGGGTTGTATGGAAGATAACGATGCACGAATACAGAAACATATTTTACCGATTATAAAGTGCATAAAAGATAAAAAAGATGGTCACCAGAGAGAGTTGCTGAAGATTCTGTATAAAATGAAAATTGATAAAAGATATGAAGGAAGAATATTTGATATCTGCATGAATTTATGGGAGCAAATTGATAAAGCACCATCAATAAGAAGTACGGCGTTAAAATTCATAATAAAGATTGCCAAAAAATATCCTGAATTACTGAATGAAATTGCTTTCCTTACACAAGATCATTTTTTGGAGACGTTATCTCCCGGAGTAAAAAACTCTGTTAGAAAGATGATGGAAGAAGCAGTGAAATGAAAATGCATAGTAATATAATGATTCCTTCAAACAGGAATAAGGTTGCGTTAACAATGCAGGTATTGCTGCCTGCATAGGATGATAAACCGGTAAAATAATTGTTATTAAAATTATTAACAGTTTTTGTAAATTGATGGAAGTATTGCACGACTTTAAAATAATGCCTTTACCCGGAACACGAAAATATATGTTAAAAATAAATTGTATTTATTTTATTCTGGTCATTCCTCTTGCGAATATGCTATCAAATTGTTCTCCGGTTGCAAAACCTGTTCAAATCGAGAAAACATATAATCAGCAACAATATTGGTCATTGAATTATTTGAACGAAAATGTTCTAAGCTGTCAGAGGATTCAAGATTCAGTTGCATTTAGAACAACTGCTAAAATTGGAGTAGGTATATGGAGTAAATCATGGAATCAAGACTTCATACTGGGAAGAGAAGGTGAGTTCTTTCTATCGCCGGATCATCATCTGAAAGCAAGTTTCCGGATTGAATCAATCGATTCAGCGGGTATGCGGATAAGATATGAATATCAGTTTGATCACAGATCATTTGGAAAAGATCTCATTTCCATAGATTCCGGAGAAATACAGTTTAATTACAAATAGCACCACCTTACAGGTTAAAAGTAAAAAGTTTATAAACTATAACTTTCGAATCAGTTTATCTTTCAAAATTCTTCCTGGAAACAAGATAAAATTTTATTGACACTAACTTTAATATAAGGTACATTGATTATAACACAGCACTAATAATCAATCGAAAGGATATCAATATGAAGTTGTCATCTGAACAGCAAAAGAATCTGCTGAAAATTCTTAAAGAGCGTTTCGAGAAAAATATGAACCGGCATAAGGGACTTGAATGGGATAAAGTGTTAGCAAGGCTGGATGAAAATAATGGAAAATTATGGTCACTGAATGAAATGGAAAATTCCGGCGGTGAACCAGATGTTGTTAGCTATGATAATAAAACCGGTGAATTTGTTTTCTATGATTGTTCCGAGGAAAGTCCCAAAGGTCGCAGAAGTTTTTGTTACGACCGCGAAGCACTGGAATCGAGAAAGGAAAACAAACCGGCAAATAATGCTGTTGATGCTGCTGCTTCAATGGGTATTGAACTCTTAACAGAAGAAGAATACCGTGATCTTCAGACGCTCGGTAATTTCGATATGAAAACATCAAGCTGGATTAAGACTCCTGCCGATATAAGAAAACTTGGCGGAGCTGTCTTTGCAGATTTCCGGTTTGGTCATGTTTTTATTTATCATAACGGGGCAGAATCATATTATGCTGCAAGAGGTTTCCGTAGCTCGCTAAGAGTTTAAAATTTATCCAGACAACATCAACGCTTTACACAAAGAAAATTTTAGAAAAGAAACAAACATCAATTGTCTCCTAAAGTTTGCTTTCTGATGTAAACGTTCAAACCATAACGCAGTTAAATCGATACCTGATAAAGTAAGAAATGATTCCTTTTTGTAATTCTTGAGAACCTTTATTACTGTTTACTGATAACAATGCTTTTAGTTCTTGAAATTTTATTATCTTGTGTAATAAAATATAAAACTGGCTAAACCTGATGCGGTATTGTGCTTATATAATTTTTATTGTTTTCTCTTTGCAATTAACCTCTAAAATAAACTCTCAGGTTAAAACAGAGGAAGACTCTTCTCTCTCGGTATTACAAAATGAAATGAAGTACTATGATAAATTTAGCAATTACTCAGTTATAAAAAGACCGGGGCATTATTCTTTACAGGACTGGCAAAAATTAATTAACGAATACTGGGGTGCAGGTTTACCAACTGTTGAAAAACTTGAGATTTTTGATAAATCAATAGACTGTATTGATAGACATTATGCAGCATTTCAGAACCTGGAAATAAACCTAGATTCGATAAGGAATCATTACAGAAGTGAAATAGAAAAAGGTGTTAGCAGAGGCAGATTTGCTTCA
>CAZIDB010000351.1:0-3333 GCA_964537965.1 uncultured Melioribacter sp.
AAACCAGGGACAGAAAATTTAATTGCTTCGGGACTTAATTCAGTAAATCAATTAATTCCGAAACTAAATACGCTGCCATATATGCTTAAGGAGATTGTGCAGTTTCTGAATGACAAAGATACAAAGGCAGAAGTCTGGCTTGTTTCTGATGACGACCTGACCGGCGTAAGAGCAGAAACGGTGATGGAACTGCTGCAGCAAACTTATTCTGCTGCAAAACATAAAATAGTTTTCAACATTGCTGATGTTACACAAGGGTATAATTCTTATCAAATCCAGAATAAATACTACAGGGGAAACGAATATTTATATGAGAACCTTACACGCTTATCAGGTGGAAACTTCAATAAATTATACGATAAATATTATCTGAATTTTATTGATGAAATGCTCGATTGCTGGGCTCCCAAAGTAACTACTGTTGAGATTGATCCTCTTCCTCAAAACGGAATTACTTATTCAAGAATTAATATGAACAACGGGATTAATAATTTTAACATTACTTCAAGATATGGCGAGCTTGGAATTTATGAGGGTAACCCGCCATTCGATATTAATTATTACGGATATTATGCGGGCAACGGATTCTTTAACAATATTAATGTGGATGAAGATAATAGTAACGTTGCGCAAAATATCCTGGCAAATACCGGTCTTTACTGGTACGGTAATTACATTATGAATGAATTATTCATGCAACCGCAAAGCTATTCAACAATAAAGTATATAGAAGAGCTTTCGGTAAAAAATCATTTATTAACTCCTTACACCGGCTTTATTATTCCTGGTCCTTCAGGTTATAAAGGATTCAAGAGAATTTATTTAGAGCAGGCTGTTTCAGTTGAAAATAATAATGTGGAAGAAAAGAATAATCTTCCGGAAGAAATCTGTCTTCAGTCATTTCCAAATCCTTTCAATCCAACAACCACTATAATTATGAAACTAGGCAACGGTTCTTTAAATGCCGAAAAAAGGCTGGACATCTACACTATACTCGGTGAAAAAGTAAAAACATTTGATTTGTCCGGGTACGATTCTTTTAACGAGGTAAAGGTTGTCTGGAACGGATTAAATGATAGCGGCGAGCAGGTATCGTCGGGTATTTACATTGCGGTTCTTAAAACCGGAACACAATTAAAATCATTAAAACTATCATTAATGCGTTAATCAAAATTCTGAAAAGGTGTTAAAATGAAAAAATTAATTATATATATAATATTCTTTGCAGCCATAGTAACTGTAAAGGCAACAGAGTTTTCAGTGTATGAAGCTAATTATCCAAATGTTAAAGATTATAATGTAAACATTGACGAAGCAACACTGGTTATACATCCCGCAGGCGCTTATGTTGAAATGAATTTGTACATGACTGTTTCGTATGATTTCAACAGTTGGTTCTTCAAAAATTATAATGAACTAGAATTTCTTTGGCAGTTCAATTTACCTGAAGATGCAATTGTACATCAGTTTTGGTATTGGCAAGGTGATTCTATTATTCAAGCGAATGTAATGGATAAATGGACAGCAGAATTATTGTTCAATGATGTTAGTAACCCTGTAAGAAATCCGGGATTATTAACACAGTCTTTTCCCAGTGCGGGTCAGGTTGCATATCAACTAAAATTATTCCCTGTAATGCGGAATGAAAAAAGAAGATGTAAAATTCAATATTTATTACCCGGCAGACCAACGGGCGATAAACTTCGTATATGGCTGCCAATGACTCAGTTGGTTTCCGAAAAAACACCGGGAATTAATAAATTAAAAATCCTGTATAAATACGACTCAGAAATATATGAACCGAAAATTATAGGAAGTGATGTATTGTCATCCGGAAACAATACACAGCAACAGGCATGGGAAACAGATATACCTGTCAGTTATAATCAGTTTGTTGAACTGGAACTTCCGTCACCATTAAAAAATAATAAGCCGTTTTTAACTGCATATACTCAGGGTGATCAGAACTTTTACCATCTTGCCGTCAATCCTCCTGATGTTCCTAAAATTTCTAAACATAGGAATATATTATTTGCAATAGATTTTAACAGGTATAACACAGATAACGTTGACGGTGATTTCCTGTTGTCTTATCTGAAAGAATCTTTACTGCAGGCTTTTAATGAGAGTGACTCAATAAATGTATTTGCAGCTTACGATGAAATAGTATCAGGCGGAAACGGGTGGATTGCATGCAGCAAAGATGGTATTGATAGTTTATTTGAAAAGATTATGATGCGCTCTTTCCCGAGTTACAATAATTTACTTCCGCTGATTTCAAGAGCAGCAAATTTTATCAACTCCCAAAGTGATTCATCGGAAGTGTTATTCCTTACAAATACAAACACAATTAATCTTTATGGTGAAGACAGGAATCAATTGGCTGATGAAGTAGTTCAGAAATTCAAACCGGGTACAAAAATTCATTTTATGGATCTTGATAACAAAGGATACCTCGTTTGGAACAATGGATATTATGAAACACAGATGCAGTCGTTTTACGGAAGAATTACTTATCCTGCTTCCGGCAACCTGTTTTTCCTTAGGTATAATTCGCTTAAGGAAATGCTGTATTCATTTTTGTATGATGAAATAAGCCACTATGAAAATGTGGAAGTTCAGATGCGTTTCCAAAATGGTTATGCATACAATAAACATTTAATTGCACAGCACGAAGGTTATTATCCGTTAAACACACCGATAATGCAGGTTGGTCAGTTCTCCGGTGAATTACCGGTTGATATTACCGTGCTTGGAAGATACAGAAACATTACAGAGAAATATACAACCACAATTACACAAAGTGATTTAGTTGCGGGTAATGAACAGATTGCGACAACATGGTACGGCGGTAAAATTCAATCAATGCTTAATCTATCATACAGCCCTATTACAGTTGCGGATATAATTGACCTGAGCATTCAGCAAAACATACTTACTCCGTACAGCGGATTTTTAATTGTTAATCCTGATGAAAATCATGGATACTGTGAAGATTGTGAAGATGAAACTCCGGATGTAACACCGGTAAATGATGAACAGGAAAAAGATTCTACATTAAGTGCTGATGTTTCAATTTTCCCAAATCCGTTCAACCCATCAACAACAATTAGTTATGAATTGCCCGACCGCGGACATGTAAAAATTATTGTGTTCAATATGCTTGGTGAAAAAGTAAGGGAGCTTGTTGATGATATAAAAGAGGCAGGCAAATATTCTGTTGGTTTTAATGGCTCGGAATTATCCTCCGGCGTATATATTCTTACAGTATCATTTGAATCATCGTCAAACCATTACCTTAAGACTGTAAAAATGATTTTAATGAAATAAGTA
>CAZIDB010000352.1:0-3282 GCA_964537965.1 uncultured Melioribacter sp.
GAATTCAGATTTGGTACAGACACCTGTAATTAATCTTTTGCAAAGAGAATTCAAAAAAAGAAAATTGCCGCTTATTAAATTGGATCAGTTTATTAATCTCTCTGATACTGAAGAAAATATGTTGTCGGAAAGGATAAAAACTCTGATAAAGAATTCCGGAAAACCACTTGTTTTTAAAATTGAAGCGGAACAGTTTGTAACTATTATTAATTCGCTGGAACTTGAAATACTAAGAGGCAATAAATTAGTTTTTCCCGACAAGGTTATTCATCAACTTGTTAAATAGGATTACCATTTATATCAATTTCGGCTATCTCATAACCTTCAACCTGCTGCAACTGCGATTGTAATTTTTTCTTATCACCGACTAATAGAATCGTAAAATTTTCATCAGACAAATATTTATTTGCTGCGTTCAGCACTTCATCTAATTGAACGGCTTTAATATTATCTGTGTAAGTATTTAGATAATTCTCAGGCAAACCGAATTCAACAATTGTTAAGTAATTTCTTGCGGCCTTGGAATAAGTTTCAAATGTTGATGGGAATTTCCTAATCACCGAAGTTTTTACAAAATCCAGTTCGTCGGCTGAAATATCTTTCTTTATTCTTTTCAGCTCATCAAGAATTTCGCGAACAGCGGCAAAAGTATTTTCAGTATCAACAGCGCAGGTAATATAAAAATAAGATGCTTCAATGTTATAATTGAAAGCCGAATTTATTCCGTAAGTAAATCCGTTCCTCTCTCTCAGATTCATATTCAATCTGCTGTTGAATTGTCCACCCAGTATTTGGTTCAATAAGTATTTGGGAAAGAATTCCGGGTTGTTTCTATCTGAAGTAAGATGTCCAATTCTGATTTCGGTTTGCGGAGAATCCTCTTTATCAATAATATAAATCTTATTGGCTGATAAAACCGGTTTTGGAAATTCGCATTTCTTTTGTTCGCCGGTGGACCAGTCTTTCAACCTGTTTTCAAGATTACTTATTAAAATGTCTTTATCAATATTACCAACAACTACAAGAGTAGAATTATCGGCTAAGAAATTATTTTTATAAAAATGATTTACATCATTTAAAGTAATGGAAGAAACAGTTTCGGTTAAACCAATTTCAGGAAAACCATAAGGATGATTATTGCCGAAAATTATTTTTTCAAAATTGATGGAGGCAAGATATGCCGGATCATCCTGGGCTTGTAAAATTCTTACAAGTGCTTTATTCTTTTCCCTGTTAAAATCTGCAATATCAAATCTTGGTTTTATAATTACTTTGCCAAATAGTTCAACAGACCGCTCTAAGTTTTCAGTTAAAGTAAGTAATGAAACAAACACAAAATCCTGGTCGGCAAAAGATGTAAGTACAGAACCGAGCATTTCAAATTCTTCATTCAATGCAAGCGAATCGTACTCATCTGCCCCTTCATCAAGCAATGAAGTAAATAATTGAGAAAGTCCTGATTTTCCTTTCGGATCAAATTTGCTACCTGCTTTTGTTACCATGTACATTTGTACAATCGGTAGTTTATCAAATTGAATAAAGAAAACTTCAAGACCGTTACTAAGCCTAAGCCGGTTTAATTCCGGAAGCACAAATGGAATTTCTTGAGATGGTTCCGGTTTTTTACTTCTGTCTAACATATTTTTTATCATTTGGTATTACATGAAGTTCTACATAATTATTCTGAAGATAGTTTGCTGCATTTTTCACATCTTCAGCAGATACATTATTAAACCTGTTTAAATCACATTCAAACGAATCCGGTTCACCAAGATAATAATTGTATTCGTTTAACCTGTCCAAAACATTATCAAGATTCTGCATAGAATAAATAAAAGAAGATTTTATTCCATTCTTTATTCTTGTTAATTCCTTCTGTTCAATTCCATTTAGCATTACATCGTTTATCTGGTGGAATATTTCCGCTTTTAATTTCTCAAGTGAAATACCTGGCTTAGCGGTTGCGATTATAATAAAAGTACCCCCATATTTACCCGAATGCTGAAACACTGAAACCTGTTGTGCAATTTGTTCTTCCACAACAAGTTTCTTATAAATTCTTGCGTTCTTTGAACCGCCTAAAAGCTCAGCCAAAATTTCAAGTGAAGCCTCATTCTGTGAAAAAGCTTTTGTTGTTGGCCAGGCTATGTATAATCTTGGTAATTGAATTTTATCGTAATGAATGACTTTTTTACTTTCAGTCAATTTAAATAATTCCGGAGCTTCAACAACAGGTTTCGTTTTTCCGTTTGAAGGAATTTCTCCAAAATACTTTTCAATTAATTCTTTTGTTTTATATGAATCGTGTTTACCGCCGACAACCATTGTTGCATTGGATGGATTGTAGTAACCGGTAAAAAAATTTTTAACATCATCAAGTTCCATCTTCATAATGTCTTTCATCCAACCAATAACCGGTGAATGATAAGGGTGAGAATCAGAATACAAACTTGAAAATAGTTTTTCAAAGCTTAACCCGTAAGGAACATTATCATACCTTTGAAGTCTTTCATTCCTTACAACATCAATCTGGTTATTTAATTTCTCCTGGTCAATTGCCGGAAGTAAGAATCCCATCCGATCAGATTCGAGCCATAAAATCATTTCTAAAAAATTCGCGGGAACAGTTTCATAATAGTTGGTTCTGTCCGTACTTGTCGAACCATTTAAATTTCCGCCGGCTTCCTGTATATGTTTGAAATGCATTTCTTTCGGTACATTTAACGAGCCCTGAAACATTATATGTTCAAACAGGTGAGCAAAACCGGTTCTATTTTTTTCTTCATTAGCAGATCCCACATTATACCATAAGTTTACGCCAACCAACGGAATTCTGTCATCATTAAAAAGAATAACATTCAAACCATTCTTAAGTTTATATTTTTCAAGATCTACAACTAATGGATTCATTTAATTTTTATTTCAATTTTATATACATTTTAACGAACAGGTAGTTTAAAACAAAAAAAATCCCGAGGTCAACTCGGGATTTTCAATATAAAACCTGGCGACGACCGTATTTTATCCCGATGATAATCGGGACTCCTACACACCTGCGCATGCAGTACCATTGGCGCATATAGGACTAATAAAATTTTACTTCAACAGAATCATTTTTTTTATTTCTACAAAATTGCCTGCATGCAATTTATAGAAATATATTCCACTTGGGAGATTTGAAGCATCAAAAGATGCTTCGTAGGTTCCAGCCGGCTTCTCTTGGCTTACAAGAGTTTTTATTTCTTGTCCTGAAGAATTGAAAACTTTTAAGCTTACAAATTC
>CAZIDB010000353.1:0-3274 GCA_964537965.1 uncultured Melioribacter sp.
GTTTACTTACATCATCGCTGTAATTATATAAATTCTGTTCTGATGTTGTTCCTTTACCTTGTTTATATGCTACTAATCTCCAATCGCCATTATCAGCTTTTCTTTCTATTTCAAATCCTGCATTATTCATTTCAGTTGCAGTCGTCCATTTTAGATTTACTTTTCCGTTAACCATGTCAGCAGTGAATGAAGTTAGCTCAACTGGAAGGTTAGCACCGGACCATTTCCAGATTACTCCGTTATCACCAACTGCAATTGCATTAGTTAAAGAAGTAACGGCAACACCGCGGTGTCTTCTATTCACAGTCGGTGTAATTGTATTCCAGGTTTTTCCATCATCATAAGAAATAGAAGTTCCGCCTGTACCGGAAACACCTCCAACAGCAATAATAGAATTGGTACCGGGAATATACTTAAGATTTCTGAAACCATAATTCATATCAATAGTTACAACATTCCATGTAACTCCACCATCTTCTGTCCATGCTCCATCGCCATTAAGTGTACTTGTAAAACCATGAAGTTCATCTCTGAAATCGAGACCGAAAGCATATCCCAACAAACCTGTTATTGGGGCAGAAGCTGTCCAGGTTTCACCATAATCAGTTGAATGAAAAATACGGGGAGCAAAACCATCTCCGTCAGAAGCGGTACCAAACCAAACATGATTATCTTTAATAACAAGATTACCAGTTACTCCAAATTCGGTGCTTGCAGCTATTGCAGCCGGTATTTTTGAGCTTTCAATTCTTCTCCAATTTGCACCACCATCTGATGTTTTTAACATAACAAAATAATCTGCCGGTTCGGGGTCTCCGTATGCAATTCCATTATTTGCATCCCAGAACCTAATAGCATCACTAAATGAAGCAGCGTTAGCGTATTGTTCTGTCCAGGTAGTTCCGCCATCAATAGTTTTAAAAATTCTGAAATCGATAGAGCCATCTACAGTTGCAGCAATGTAACAGATGTTTTCATCAATCGCTTCAAGAGCATAGTTATACATACTTGACCCGGTAGTGGTTTTTAATTCCCAAGTGGAGCCTTGATCCAATGATCTGCAAACTGCTCCCCCGGAGCCGCATGCCCACATTACCTGTGGATTAACAACCCCAATACTAATGGCGTACAAACGATCTGTTGTTGGGCTTGTTACTGCTGTCCATTGGGAATAAATAGAAGTGATGAGTAAAACTGAAAATAAAATTGTCAGAGCTTTTTTCATAGATCCTCCTGTTTATATTTTTAAAGAGAATTAGATAAGCATACTCAATTTTGGAAATCGCTTTCAACTTAATATTTTTAAGGTCATTAGTCAATATTACAACAAAGAAAATTTAAAATAAAAAAGCCCCGCTTAAACACGGGGCAGTCAAAACACTTAAACAGAAAAGATTATTTAACAAGCAGCATTTTCTTTACTGTGTTAAAGCCTTGTTCGCCATTTACTGGCTGTGCTTTAATTGAGTAGAAGTACGTTCCCGTTGTTAAATTTGTTGCGTTGAACGGCAATTCATAATATCCTGCCTGCTGTACATTGCTTACTAATTCTTCAACTAATTGTCCGATAGTATTGTAAACTGTTATGCTTACATTACTTTCTACCGGCAATCCGTATTTTATTACTGTCGTTGGGTTAAATGGATTCGGATAGTTCTGGCTCATTTCAAACTTTTCAGGAACAAGGTTATTAACCTTTACTTCCGTGCTGTATGTGTATGCTCCGCCAAAGTCAATCTGTTTCAACCTGTAAGTAATTTCCTTAGCATTAAGTTTACTTACATCATCGCTGTAATTATATAAATTCTGTTCTGATGTTGTTCCTTTGCCTTGTTTATATGCAATTAATCTCCAGTCTCCGTTATCTGCCTTTCTTTCAATTTCAAATCCCGCATTATTCATTTCAGTTGCAGTTGTCCATTTTAAATTTACTTTTCCGTTATTCATCTGTGCACTGAATGATGTTAATTCTACCGGAAGATTTTGTCCACTCCATTTATAAATATTACCTCCTTCACCTGAACACCATGCATAATTTGCAGTAGCAGTTACATGTCTTAGATGTTTAGCTTCCGCAGTAGTTGCAACGGCTATCCATGTTGCTCCGTCATCATTGGACATAACTGATTTACCGGAAGAACCTACTGCTAAAAGTGAACTTGTATTAGGCACATAAGTTATTCCTCTTACAACTACTCCATGTTTTGTAGTTCCATACGTCCAGGTTGTTCCGCCATCTGTTGTAATACCAGTATATTGATCGCCACCGGAAGTAACGGCAAATTTATTATTTTTAAATGCCATATAAATAGAACCCGATGAAGCTCCCGGTAAAAGCGTTTCAGTTTTGGTCCAGGTTAATCCTTTATCTGCAGAATGATAAACTCTTGAATCAATATTCGTATAAGATGAGAACCATACTTCATTGCCTACATTAACCATAGAAGTAGCGAGACCAAATTCGCCGTTTGTTCCATCTGCCGGAGGAATGTTAGTCTGAGGAACTTTATTCCATGTTGTACCTCCATCTGAAGTTGTAACAATTATCCATTCAGTCACCGGTATCGGGTCGCAAAAAGCCACACCATTATTAGCATCAAAAAATACTATACCATTACCAAATGTAGTAGCATCCTGCCATTGCTGTGTCCAGGTAACACCGCCATCTGTAGTTTTAAATATTTTCACACCAACACTTGTACTTGCTTCTGTAGCTAGTACCCAGGCTACATTTGCACTTATTGCACACATGGTATAATTATCATAACCTGCATCTGGTGGAGTTGTAAGTGTCCAGGTTGTTCCTCCATCTGTTGTTCTTGTAACAACGCCCGCATAACCGCAAGCCCAAACAACATTATCATCTACAGCCATAATAAATCTTAATGTTTCTGTTGTAGGACTAGTTTGTAGTGTCCACTGGGCAAGGGACAAAGAACCGAGAAGCAAAAAGGAAAGAATTGTCAGAGCTTTTTTCATAGATCCTCCTAAATATATATCGTATAAAGAGAATTAGATAAGCATACTCAATTTTAGAAACCGGTTTCAACTTAATATTTTTAAGGTCATTAGTCAATATTACAGCAAAGAAAATTTAAAATAAAAAAGCCCCGCTTAAACACGGGGCAGTCAAAACACTTAAACAGAAAAGATTATTTAACAAGCAGCATTTTCTTTACTGTGTTAAAGCCTTGTTCGCCATTTACTGGCTGTGCTTTTATTGAATAGAAGTATGTTCCTGTTGTTAAATTTGATGCGTTGAACGGTACTTCAT
>CAZIDB010000354.1:0-3154 GCA_964537965.1 uncultured Melioribacter sp.
AAAAATTCATAAGGAAGGAAGGATGCAACAGACGAAACGATTTAACCTGGTAGTAGTATAGGGAGAATCCCTTGGAGGAACGACCGTAATAAACAATGGAATATGTGTCAAGATTCCTGCTTTTATAAAACTAAAATGGCAGGAAGAATATGATATTGACTTATCTAAGATTGATAACGAATATGAAAAGATAGCAGAAGAAATTGATATACAACCGATTCCCGAAAGTGTTATCAACAGGAATGTAAAAGAAAAATTTCTACTGGGTGTAAACGGATTAAACAACACTTTACCTAACGAACAGAAATTAGTTGACTTCCCACTCAAGTCTAATCATAGAAATCCACTGGGAGAAGGTTTGGATAATCTTGGCAATAAAAGGATGAGAAAAAGATCAATGCTTGAGACTTACATCCCCTGGTCCGAAGCTAAGGGGGTTAATGTAGTTTCAAGCTGGAGCGCAGTTCGTTTTGTTAGCGATGGGAAGTATGCCAAAGAAGTTTTATTCAGATCAAACATAGGTACATTAAAAAGAGTTAAAGTGAATAAAGCTGTAATTGTAGCGGGTGGAACAATTGCAAGCAGTCACTTTCTTATGAGAAGTGATGTTATAAAAAATGTTGGGCAGGGATTAAGCTGCAACCTTGCCTTTCCCGTTGCATTCAAATTCGGTGAAGCACTTAAAGCTTTTGATGGTTTGCAGATTACACTTGGTGTAATTGATAAGTTAAGCCGGAGTGCATTTGAGACATATTTTAATCCGCCCGCCTCATTTGCAATCTCACTGCCATTTTACTTTAACAGGCAAACAGCAGCAATGATGAATTACAACAATATGGTTAACTTCGGCGCTTTAGTAGGTTCAGAACCAAACGGAAACATTGAGATTAAACCCAGTTGGATTGACGGACGCGCTTTCAACTGGGAATTGGGAAATAAAGATAAAGAAAATATAAAGTTTGCATTATCTACACTCGTGAATATCGGAAGGTTCGCTAAGGCCGAATCTGCAATTATTCCAACCGACCCCGGACTTGAAATTCCTTTAAATGAAAAAGAAGCAGATGAATTTATTGCCAGGCTTTATGCATACCCGTTAGATATTAATAACCTGCATCTTACAACAGCACACCCACAGGGAGGTAACAGAATGATTGGAAATAAATCTATTCATAGTAAAGACAGAGTACTAAATGAAAATTATAAGCTCACAGGATTTGAAAATGTCTTCGTCGCAGATGCTTCAATCTTTCCTACCGGCATTACTGTTAACCCGCAATGGACAATAATGGCTATGAGTTCTCTTGCATCAAAGAAAGTATTATCAATTTAGGATTAGCATAATGACGGAAAGTAACACAAGTATCTCAGAGATATTAATGAAAGCGGAAAAGTCTGAACCTGCCTTTGTCTATAGTAAAGAGATGTTAAAGATGAATTCTGATGGTAAAGATATTTTCGTAATAAGCGATCTGCATATTTCAGAAGGTAAAGATCAGAATGGTAATTACAGCGGTACAGAAAATTTTTTCTTTGATGATTCATTTGAGAGATTTATTGATAATAAATTGATGCAGCTAAATGCAGAAGGCGGGACACTTATAATCAACGGGGATTTTATGGATTTCCTTCGTGTAACAAAGTACCCCGGTTCCGAAAATGATTTTATCTGCTGGCAAAGGGAATTGCTTAAACTTGCAGTTAATAAGACTATCGGCGAATTAAAATCATCCATCTCTGACAAAGAAAAGAAATATGGGTTAAAGACGAATGATTATAAAACCATCTGGAAGTTTTTCCTTGTAGTTAACGGTCATAATAAAATATTTTCTTCATTGGCAAAATGGGTATCGTCCGGCAACCGTTTAATTATAGTTAAAGGCAACCACGATCTTGAATGGATTTGGCCATTAGTTAGGAATTATCTTCGTGTAGTCCTATCAGAACTAATTGCAATTACAGGCACCAAACCTATTGAATTATGTTTTAAAGAAATACTTCCGAAAATTTTTTTTGTTGATGATTCCCTGCTTATCGATGAGAATATTTTTATTGAACATGGACACAGGTATGACCGCTATTGTAAAACTGTTGGTGATGATTTGATAAACAATAATGCGGAATTAAATATTCCCTTTGGTTCTTTTTTTAATCGTTATCTTATCAATAGAATTGAATTAGCCTTCCCTTTTATTGATAATGTTCGCCCCAGGGAAGATCTTCTTCCGCTTCTCTTCAGGGAGAGATTTTTTTTGGGTTTGCGTGTTTTATTCCAGCATATCCCTTTTCTGTTTCTGATTATTCCAAAAAGATATTATAAATACATGTTCAGCCGGGTGTTTGTCTTTCTGCTCGCAATACTTATTCCTCTTGTCTTTGTTACTATCGGGTTATGGAATACGCTGGAACCCTTAATTGTTGGGGCATATTCTACTGGTCCTTCACCAAAGAATATAGGAGAGATAATTTTATCACAGTCAAAAAAACTTCTTGTTGATTTATTACCTCTTGTATTTTCTTTTGCCTTTGCCCGGATTGCAGCCTACTTTCAGCTTAACGAGCCTGATAGTTTAAATGAACCCGGTAGAAAAAAGTTAATTGATTTCAGCGATTATAAAATTGTAGCCTTCGGTCATACACACACACCGGAAAAGTTTAATATTGATGGAAGATGGTTTTATAATACAGGCACATGGATTCCAATTGTTGAAACTTCAAGTGCTTCGATAAGAGAGGATAAGACTTTTACTTTTCTTCATATTAGAACCGGGAAAGATGAATCAATTCAATCATCTTTACTAAGATGGAATGACAATGCGGGCAGAGACGAGGATTTAATTCTTATTGAAAGCAAGGAATAAATTTAGGTTATCTTTTCAAGCCGGTTCAGAAGTTCATGCATGAGTTTATTTGCATTCTTAATGTTATTCATTTTATTTCTAATCTCATCTTCTGTTTTAACAAACTTGTCTTTTTTAAGATCATTTTTACATTCATTTATAATCTCGTTTATAGCTGCTGTCGTCATTTCAAAATGAAACTGCAAGCCGATTACTCTATCCCTGTAAATAAAAGCCTGGTTCTTGCACGCCTGGCTTTCTGCAATATGAAAAGCACCTATCGGGATATTATAAGTTTCTCCGTGCCAGTGAAA
>CAZIDB010000355.1:0-3129 GCA_964537965.1 uncultured Melioribacter sp.
GATTACTTTATGCATTAACAGATAAGGAGTAGATAAGATGGGACTAACAAGCTTTATCTGGTTCTTGTTGATTGGTTTGGTTGCAGGCTGGCTTGCGGGTAAAATTATGAGAGGGAGCGGATTCGGTATTTGGGGAAATATAGTAATTGGAGTAATCGGTTCTATTATTGGCGGCTGGTTATTTTCACTTATAAGCGTTACAACTAGCGGTACCTTCGGTGCAATTATTACTGCAATGGTGGGAGCCATGGTTCTGCTTTATGTTGTTAAACTTATAAAAAATTCATGAGCTGTTTTTTCTCTTAGTGTCTTACTAAAAGTATTTTACCGCTAAGACGCTAAGAAGATTAATAACTGTTCAGGTATTTCTTTTCCTGGATAACTGCAATTTTCATAACCTTGTTGCCTATCTCAGGCATTTCAAGATGAGCAATGTACATTCCGCTTCCAACTCTCTTTCCATCCTCATTCTGTAAATCCCAGTCAAGGTATGATGCAAAATCATCTTTGGATATTTTCTTTATAAATACACCGGCAATGTTATAAATCCGTATTGTTACATTTCTTGGCAGGGAAGTAAATCGGATGAAGTTCTGTGCTTCGTTTAAAATGTCATTACCTCCAAAATATGGGTTAGGGAATACACTTATCTTATCAATGTTTGTCTTGGCAGATTCCTTATCATTTAAGTTACCGGCTTTGAGCGTAGCTTCAAAAACATCTCTGTCTGCTAACGGTTTATATGAAATAATTTTTATAACTGTACCTTCATCAGGAATTTCGCCGCTAATTGAAAGGCAGCCGAATTTATAGTCTGTATATTTTGAAATGCCGGATGTAGCAGGTGGATCGGAAGGATCAAATGAAGATTTGTATGCAAAAATTTCCTCCCAGTCATTATTCTCAAGTTGTGTCCACATCGAATCCGGTTTTGTTCTTGTAGAATCAAAACGATCCTTATCCCATATTTTAACTGCAAGTCTGTAATCATCACTAGTTGATTCCGGATTTCTGCCAACACACCATACTTCAAAAGGAAGATAATCAGGACCAGCTTTATCATCTCTTAAAAGAGGATTAAAAGATCTTGCGTATCCGCTGTAATAATATTTTGATTTGCCCGTGAACCTTAATTCATAATCATCATAACCCAAACTTTCATCTTTAGTTTCGGTTTGGAAGTTTAATCTTTTAAATGTTCCTTTGGCTTTAATCTGCCATTTATTAGATGAGTTAAGATTTTTTAAAACATCAATTGGTTGTGCAAGCACCACCCCATCTTTACCCTTAACCTCAAGAACAGCTTTAACACGGTATTTAGTGTTTTCAGATTTGATACTGTCCTTGCCGGCATTTTCTACAGTCAGAATAAATCCGTCTATTACTGGTTTATTATTTAGTCCGGTAGAATAATCATTCCCTTCGTAAAGAATTTTATTGTCTTTAGTTTTGTTTTGAAGTTTATAAATAAGAGACTCACCAATTTGTTTAAAACTAACCTGGTATGTATCTCCTGTTAAAGCGGCAGGATCAACAACATTAAATTTTATTTTTGCATCAGTGTTTCCAGATACCTGTACAGCGTTAACAGCATCTTCATCTGTATATGGATAGGTAACATCAATACGTTCCTGCCCGGGTATTACTTTAAATACTTTAACAGGACTTTCGAGATATGAAGGTGTGCTATATTCATTATAAGCGTATGCTGTAATGCCAAAATAATACGGGGAATAATTATTCAAAGGAACATAATTTGAAAATGCGTCTCCTGTAATAAGTATGTTTCTTTCCAGGCCTGAGTTTGTACCGTTGATTACAGGTAGTTTAATATAATCGCCATCAACATACTTGTAATCCCGTATTGTCGTTATATCGTTAATTAAATCGAATGTTGCGAGAAGCTTTTTTTCTGAACCGCTTGAATCATTATATTGCCATAGCCTGTAACCTTCAAATGAATATGTGACATCATCAAAGTTCTTTCCGGTAATAAGTTTATTCTCAAATTCAAAATCTTCTGCGTTGTTTTCCCACCATAGTTTAACAGACTGATTCAATGATGAATAATGAACGGTAGGTGTAGGTACAAGATATGCAAGAGTAGTATCTCTTTCCTGCATTAGCTGAGCTGACATTACTTTTTTCTTTAGCTCCAGGATACTGTTTAGGTTGCTTGTACCTTTTGCTGCAATAATTGCAATAACAACCGTTTGTGTATCGTTGGGTGCCATAGTAAAAGGACCGGATGACATTAGGAACCATCTATCTCCGCCACTAGGGCCACCTGACCAACCTTTCCCTTCATACCAACCTGTTCCGGCAACCGGATCGCCAGCAAGAGGGAATTTTGTTATGGAATTAGTTTGGGGATTTACATATGGTATTCCTTTTGAAGAAATACCTCTTAGGTTATTTGTATAACCTTTACCGTTAGTTGTAAGCTGAGTGAAAATGTTGGATGGAGCTCTTTCCATATAAGGTGAGAATGAAGTCATCGGTAAATTCAATTTGATGTTATTTCCCGAATAATTTAACGACGGACCTTTAAGAAGAGCATAACCAACGGCGGGTGCAGGTGTTCCGGCAAGATAATCTCCATTTCTGCTGTTGTAACAGTATGCAAGGTTCAACGCTGAATCGCATCCGACGTAATCATCAGCTGCATTTCCCAGGTCCGGATCTGACCAGTAGCCTATGTACATGCTGTCAATTATATTTTTACTTTTATTAATGATTTTATATTTTTTAAAAACCACATCATCCAGTTCGTCCCAGCGTTTATATTCATAAACAGTTGTTTGTATTTCCAATCCTAAAGGTTTGCTCCGCTCATCCCAATAATAAAGCATAGTTCTGTTTGAATCCATATCGTTCGAGACAAACCATAAAACTTCATCTCCGATAAAGTAAGGTTCATCAATTAAGGCGGTAAACTTTCCATCTTTATTTTTATCGACATACGGAGCGCCATCCTCAACCGGCCATTCAGCAAAGTCTATTGCCATTTGTTCAGCAGCCTGTTCATCTTCAACAGATTCAATGTTCTTTCTTATTTTATAAACTCTGTATTTATCCAAAGAAGGATTATCTGCTTTTCCATCAGCTAAAATTTTTCCCGCCTGAAGT
>CAZIDB010000356.1:0-3104 GCA_964537965.1 uncultured Melioribacter sp.
GTGTTCTAAGTTCATGAGAAACATTCGCAAGAAAGTCTGCTTTTATCTGAGCAAGCTTTACCTCGTTATTAATATTGCGGATTAATAATATTCCCGCAGCAATAAGCACGACAACAAGAACAGCAATAAGGATAAACGTAAAAGTAATTCTGCTTTGAATTACATCTTCGATTGACGATCCTTTCAAAGTAATTCCAAGATTGTATTCCGGTATTAACCATAAATTTTTCTGCTGGTGTGTAATAAGAGTGTCGGATATTTCAGTTGAGTAAATTCTTTTATCCTGCTTTTTATCAAACACGGAAAGGACAAATTCGTTCTCGGCAATCTCCTGTAACTTGGGAGCCAGAATATTCATTACAAATTTTTCCGAATTAAAATAGAGAGCGTAAATTTTATTGTTTGAAGAATCGGCAGATAAAAAAAACAGAACGGTTGCATTGTTGTACCTGTTACTCTTTACAGGTGTAATCTTTCTATATTTATTTTGTTTATAAATAACAAGGCGTTTCAAAATATCAAGGTTATTATTTGTAAGCAGCCGTATATCTTCCTGCAGATTTTCTTCAGAATATTCCTGCCGAACCAGCAAAGAATCCTTTTCAATTATCAGGTCGGCATTTTCATCACCTATTGAATCAAGGTACGCGATTGTAAATATC
The DNA here is from genome assembly GCA_964537965.1 of uncultured Melioribacter sp. Lineage (GTDB taxonomy): Bacteria > Bacteroidota > Ignavibacteria > Ignavibacteriales > SURF-24 > SURF-24. Next base: position 663 of record CAZIDB010000356.1, read on the forward strand.
GGGGTCTCATCAAACAACCATTTTAAATCCTGTGAATCTTTATTTAATTCAGGAAAAGTAGCCTGCTCGGTTTTATTTATCCATCCGTTTGTAATATCTTCTGAAAGCTGATTGACAGAAAACAGAATTGCGTCCAACTGTTTAGTATACACGGATTGTATTACTCTTTCAGTATCATTCAAAGAACTGATTTCAAAAATTGAAAAAACAATTACCGGCAATAAAATTATTATTACAAGAAAGATTATAATTTTTTTCAGAGGTTTCTGCATTTAACTAAAACTGATTTTAAAAATTTTATTGAAAATAATAAAAACATGCTTTATAAAAAATCAAAGTTTTTTAACTTCTCTTAGTAAAAGAGAACTAAAGGATTATTCTCAATACTAAAACTTCCATTACTCATTAAAAGGAAAAACATTAATAATAATATTCAACAGTGTAATAATAACCACTTTGCATGTAATTTTTACGAAGAATTTCAGCAAAAAGTTTTTTGCAACAACATAATGTTGTTGGCACTTGCTTTGTACCTGAAGAAGCGTTCTTTAAAATAAATGAGGTATACACCAATGACAACGCAGACTTTGAAGGGGTCGCTATGGTTGGCAGTTATACTTCTTGGTTTAGGTATAAATCTACACGCTCAAAACTACACTTATACTCAAAGCTTCGAATCAACTAATCCATTTAAATTCTGGACAAGTAACGCTACATACACTCTCAATTACTTTGGACCATCATCTGATCGTTATGTAGACGGAACAAAATCCTTTAAAGTGGATATTACTATTAATGGTAGCGGAACAAAGGAATGCTACTATTACTGGACTTTGCCCTTAACAATAAATTTACAGGGCAAAATGGATTTCTCGGTTTACTTTTGGATGGATAGTGAAACAGCCAAGTATGTTAAACTTGGTTATAATTATGACTTTCCACCAACCGGCATAACACGTATTCCGGGTGCTTCTTCAGTTACTTCCTATAATACCTGGTTCAAACAAAGCAGCCGTCTTTCAGACGATATTCTGTACCATGCTGATTATTTTGCAAAAAATAAGATATATGGTTCCACTTATACAGATTTTGGCAGACAGATTACTGGTTTTCCACTTATGATTAAAGCTGTTGGTCAAAAACGATTAGTGTTCTATATAGACAAGCTACAGCTAACAGGTACAGTAATGGACCAGGCAACTTATCCTGCTGCTTGTAATTCCTGGTGGTCAGCATTCCAGGTTGATCTTGCTGCAATTGTAAAAGAAAAACATGATCAGCATTTAAGTTTACCTGCAATACCAAGTACTGCCGGATTAACTTTAACAACCAAAGCACAGGAATATCTTAATAGCCTGAACAAAGCAAAAACAAGCATTCCCAGTCTTTTTACTCTAATGGATGGCAAACCATATTTCGCTCCATCTGTAATGGATTCTTTGGAAGAATTACTTTCTCTTTGGCCAAGTTGGGTTGAATTATTAAAAATTGAAATCTATAATCAATCCTCAAAACTTGCTGTGTTTGGATTAAATCCAACTGAGTATAATAGATTAACCGGTTCTAATATTCCGGGAGGCGTAGAGACTTCACCTAAATTTAACGCGAGGGTTTGTGCGGGTGAATTTGAACCTTTCTCACTATTTCTGCAGGCAAGAGCACAGGTTAATAATATTAAAGTTCAATGGACATCTCTTACCGGGTCCGGCGGGACAATCCCATCAACTGCTATAAAAGCGTACATTGTTAAATCGTGGTACCAGAATGGTTATGATATTAATGGCAGAAGCGGGAAATGGCTTACACAGGAATTACTTGTTAGGGATGATGCACTTATAAAAGTTGATGAAAACGCAAAGACAAATTCTTTGCAGGTAATTAAATCAGATGGAACAAAATACTATATTAATATAAGTGGTTCGTCAACTTATATCCCAACATCAGTAAAAATAAAAGATAGTGATGTTCTATTGCCATTCTCTTTACAATCAGATAAAAGCAAGCAACTGTGGTTTACAATTGCTGTTCCGAACAATACACCTGCTGGTATATATAGTGGTACAGTAACTTTAAGTGCCGATTTGATTGGCACTGTAGCAACTGTTCCGGTTCAGATTGAAGTGTTGCCATTTAAACTGGATAATTCAAGAATTTCCTATGGCCTATATTATCATGGTTATATTGATGATGTTAATTGGAAAAGTAATCCATTCACTTCTTTCGTAAAAAGCAGCAACCAGTATAAAATTGAAATGCAGGATTTAAAGGATCATGGAGTTTTATATCCTACTACATTTCAATCAATTTATAACATTGGTAAAGATTTGACAATAAGAAATCAGGTTGGTTTACCTAAAGATAAATTGTTTGTGACTACATTTGAAACCGGTACACCATCAACCTCTGCTGCATTAAACAGCTTAAAAACAACAGTTACTAACT
>CAZIDB010000357.1:0-3051 GCA_964537965.1 uncultured Melioribacter sp.
ATGGTTTATGTCGGTTATCAACTTATTAAGGAAAAATTCAGCGGATATGATTCTTCAACTGCTGCTGCCTGGCGAAATTATGTTAATGGTAGCTCAACAGTTCCTTCAGTTGATTCAAGAAGAATAGCTGCCACAAGAATGCTGCTTAATTATGAACACGATAAAGAACTAATAGACTTTAATTATTTTTTACAAGATGAAATGGCTGACTTTATTATTGCCTTAAGTGATGCTGCAAGAAGGGGATTGGGTGATGACAAAGTGATTATGTTTTTTTATGGGTATCAATATGAGTTAAGTACGGTTTACAATGGGCCGGCGGCAAGCGGGCATTATGCGTTAAGGAAAATTCTTGAAGCACCTGATATTGATATTTTGTGTGCTCCGGTTTCTTATACTGACAGGAAATTAACAGGATCAGGCCCGGCTATGTCTTCTGTTGAAAGTGTTCTTAAAGCAGGGAAACTTTGGTTGAATGAAGATGATACGCGTACTTATTTAAGTACAAACCTTGTGGACAAAGCGAAGTATGGTGGTTTAAATACCCGGGATGAAACAAAAGCAGTTTTATTACGTAACGCAGCTCAGTCCGCGCTACGTGGATTTGGAAGCTGGTGGATGGACCACGGTGCCGGTACTGTTGGTGGCTGGTTTGCAGATCCGGAATTATGGAAAGTTATGGACGAGGTTGAAGAACTTGATAAAGATATGTTTAACAGAAGCGATTTTTTCAATCCGCAAGTTGCACTAATTATTGATGAAGAAAGTATGCTGCATATTGCCGCAGGGTCTGCTACGCTCGGAAGAAATTTGTTCTACAATGTTAGAGAAAGTATAGCAAGAACCGGTACAACTTACGGGCAATATTTGTTGAATGATGAACTAAACGGAAACATTCGTTCTAAATTTAAAATCTTCCTTGCAGCCTGGGCGCTTGATTCCGAGAAGAGGGAAGCGCTGATAAAAAGCAGAAAGAAAGACGATATAAGAATATGGTGTTATGCCCCCGGCTATATTTCTCCTGAAGGAAGAAGTTTTGTAGCAATGAAGGAATTAACAGGTTTCGATTTCAGACAGATTGAAATTAATTCTTCTGTGGCAATACCTACAGTAAAAGGAAATGAATATGGTATTAAAAATTCGTGGGGACCAGGAGGAAAAGTTTCTCCTTTGTTTACAGTTAATGATGATTCAGTAATTGTTCTGGCAACTTATGTAAATACTTCTATTCCTGCTGCCGCAATTAAGGAAAGCGATAGTGGAACAGATATTTTTATTGGTACTCCTCAGTTAACAACGGAAATTATCAGATCGTTAGGAAAGCATTACGGGGTTAAGTTTTACTCTGATGAAAACATTAACGTATGGAGCGCAGAAAATTATTTAGCATTTCACTCGGCGAAAGATAGTCTGGTAAATTTCTCAGTTAGCAATAATAATTCGCTTATTATTGATGCCATTAGTGGTGAACAGCTTGGAACAAATCCGGATTTTTCTATTTATGTAAAATCTGGAGAAACAAGATTGTTGAAATGGAATTCTTCAACGGATGTTTCTTCAAATGATAATCAGTTAAAGGAATACAGGCTTAATCAGAACTACCCAAATCCGTTTAATCCAAGCACACAAATTGAATATACAATTCCATTGGAAAGTTATGTGGAAATTGAAGTGATGAATCTTCTTGGGCAACGTGTTGATGTTCTTGTAAACGAAACTAAATCTGCCGGTAATTTTAGAACTATATGGAATGCTAATTCTTTCCCATCAGGGACTTATTTCATAAGAATTAAAGCCACAGCTATAAATTCAGGGAAAAGTTTTTTGCAGGTTAAAAAGGCAATGCTTATAAAATAATTTCTATTAAGAGATGGTTGGATAGGAAAGAAGAGATGTTCACCATCTCTTCTGCAATAAAATTATAACCCGAAAATTGTAACACAATTCTTGGCAAAATCCACAACCGGTGTAAAGTAAACACCGAATATTACTATTGGAGCAAGCAGAATAGTAATAACAATAATATTAAATACGGATACTCTGAACGGTTCAACTTTGGTTGATGGTTTTGCAAGAAACATTTCTTTTAATACTCTAATGTAATAGAACAAAGATATAACTGTATTAAGAATTGCAATAACTGCAAGTGTAACCATATTTGAATCAATAAGAGCAATGAACAAATACAACTTTCCTATAAAACCAGCAGAAGGTGGCAAACCAATTAAGGAAATTAAAAACATTCCTAATGCTACTCCTAAAAAAGGAGTTGAGTAACCAAGACCTCTGTAATCTTCTATATCTTCACTTCCAATTTTATTTGCAATAAGCATTACAATAAAAAATGCTCCAAGATTCATGAACGCATAAATTGCAAAGTAAATAAGAATTGCCGTCAGTCCCTGATTTGATAAAACTACTAAACCAAGCAGCAGGTAACCCGCATGAGCAATACTTGAATAGGCAAGCATTCTCTTAAGATTGTTTTGCCATAAGGCTGAGAAATTTCCCAGAGTCATTGTAAGGATTGATATTACAGCAAGCAATTCCTTCCATGGAAATAATCCGTTCATCTGCCAATGACCCGATGGATTAATAGAATCAAGGAATGTTGTCTTAACAAATCTTATAAGCAATGCAAAACCGGCGGCTTTACTTGCAACAGATAAAAATGCTGTGATTGTAATCGGGGCACCTTCATAAACATCCGGAGTCCAAAAGTGGAACGGAGCAGCAGAAATTTTATATCCGATACCGACAAAAACCAAAATAGTGGCAACTATTAAAGTAAGGTCATTAATTTGCGGTGCTTGTAAAAGTGAATTTATGACATAAAGATTTGTGCTTCCGGTTAAACCGTAGAAAAGAGAAATACCGAAAAGCATTAATCCTGATGAAATAGCGCCGTAAATAAAATATTTTAATGCGGCTTCACTGTTTCTGTCTCTTAATTTTGTAAAGCCTGCAAGCACATAAGATGATAAAGAAAGCAGTTCAATAGAAAGATAAATGAGTATAAGATCTGAAGCGGAAACCATTAAAAACATTCCG
>CAZIDB010000358.1:0-3045 GCA_964537965.1 uncultured Melioribacter sp.
ATTGTAGTTAAATAAAAATTCAAACACTGGAGAATTAATGTTAGACATTAAACTAATTCGCGAGAATCCTGATTTAGTTAAAAAAGGATTGGAAAATAAAAACGAAAAGAACAGAGTTGATGAAATTCTTTCACTTGATGAAAAACGCAGGCAGATAATTCAATCTGTTGAAGAACTGAAAGCTAAGAAGAACCAGGTTTCTCAGCAGGTTGGACAAATGAAAAAATCAGGACAGGATGCAACTGCAATAATTGCAGAGATGAAAGCTGTTTCAGATAACATAGCAGAATTAGATGCCCAGCTAAAGTCAACAGAAGAAGAGCTTAATAAAATTTTAATGTCAATTCCTAATCTTCCGCATACATCCGTTCCTGTTGGTAAAAGCGCCGCAGAAAATGTCGAGGCTAGAAGATGGACTCCGGAAAGTTTTTCATTTGACGGAAAAGGATTTAAGCCGCTTGATCATGTTGAACTTGGTAAAAGATTAAAGATTCTTGATTTTGAACGCGGTGCAAAAGTTACCGGCTCAGGCTTTCCTGTTTACACCGGCAAAGGTGCAACACTTGAAAGAGCATTAATAAATTTCATGTTGGACTTTCATATTAATCAGCACAATTACAGGGAAATCTTTCCGCCGTTTCTTGTAAATAAAGATTCTATGCTTGGTACCGGGCAGTTACCGAAAATGGCAGAGGATATGTACACAATTGAGCAGGACGGACTTTACCCTGTTCCCACTGCAGAAGTGCCAATAACTAATCTTCACCGCAGTGAAATTATTGAAGAGAAAGATTTGCCTATACGTTACGTTGGTTACTCTGCATGCTTCAGAAGAGAAGCTGGTTCTTACGGAAAAGAATCGAAAGGATTTTTACGCGTTCATCAGTTCAACAAAGTTGAGATGGTAAAATTTGTTAAACCGGAAACATCATATGATGAACTTGAAAAACTTGTTGTTGATGCAGAAGATATTTTACAGGCATTGGAAATTCCTTACAGAATATTAATGCTTTGTACCGGCGATTTAAGTTTTTCAGCAGCTAAATGTTATGATATTGAATCCTGGTCACCGGCAGAAAACAAATGGCTGGAAGCTTCATCCTGTAGTAACTTTGAAAGTTTCCAGGCAAGACGTGCAAACATCCGGTACAGAAGAGAAGACACCAAGAAACCTGAACTGCTTCACACACTTAACGGCTCCGGTCTTGCTACAAGTCGTTTGATGGTTTCATTACTTGAGAACAATCAAACTGCTGATGGAAAAATTCTTGTACCAAAAGTACTTCAGAGATATACCGGCTTTGAGGTAATTGAATAAAAATCTTCAGTGATAATCCGTGGGAAAGTTATACTTTCCCACGGAGCATTTTTCTTAATAATCAAATCTAATCTTCCTCATTATCAATTCTTTTATTTACTTTGAAGAAATTTATTTTTAGTTTCAACCTCGGATTTGTGATAACTGGCCATTATAATTCAATCAAAATCATTTATTAAAGAAATATGATTATTGAAACAAGAGCTTTTGCGCGTGCTGGATTGTTAGGTAATCCATCCGATGGATATTTCGGAAAGACAATTTCAATTATAGTTCGAAATTTCGGCGCTTCAATTTCTCTTTATGAATCGCCTGAACTAAGAATTGAAGAAATGGATGTTGATCTGAACACTTTCCGTAATATTTATCATTTGATTGACTCAGTTAAATTAACCGGCTATTACGGCGGAATAAGACTTATTAAAGCCGCAATCAAAAAATTTGTTGAGTACTGCGATTCAAATAATATCCGGCTTGATAATAAAAATTTTACTATCCGTTACCGCTCATCAATACCACGACAGGTTGGTTTGGCTGGTTCAAGCGCTATTGTTACCGCTACAATGAAAGCGCTAATGCAATTTTATGATATTGAAATACCCAAACATATTCTTCCTTCAATCATTTTAAAAGCAGAGACAGAAGAGCTTGGCATTAATGCTGGCTTGCAGGATCGCGTAATCCAGGTTTACGAAGGTTGTGTTTATATGGATTTTGATAAGGAACATTTACAGCAAAACGGTTTTGGAAAATATGAACCACTTGATTCATCATTACTGCCAAAACTTTACCTCGCCTATAAAACAGAACTTGGAAAAGTTTCCGGTGTGGTATTAAGTAACATCCGGGATAAATTTGAGAAGGGAGATTCCCTAGTAATTGATACATTAGCTCGGTTAGCAGATTTAGCGCGCCAGGGAAAAGAAGTGATTCTAAAAAAGGATTATAAAACATTAGGTGGCCTGATGAATAAGAATTTCGATTTGCGTTGTAAAATCATGAATATTTCCGAGAGCAATATGGAATTGGTAAACACCGCAAGAAACTGCGGAGCCTCTGCAAAGTTTTCCGGTTCGGGCGGCGCCATTATCGGAATGTATGAGGATGATGAAATGCTCCAGCGACTTATAATCAATTTACAAAAGATAAATGCAAGAGTTATTAAACCTATCATAAGGTAATTCACAATGATTAAAAAAGCAGTTATTCCGGCAGCCGGATTCGGAACAAGATTTCTTCCGGCAACAAAAGCTCAACCAAAAGAAATGTTGCCGATTATTGATACGCCCACGATTCAGTATGTTGTACAGGAATGTGTTGATTCGGGAATAGAAGATATATTAATTGTTTCCGGTAAAGGTAAACGTTCAATTGAAGATCACTTCGACAGGAATTATGAACTTGAATCACGCATCCAGGAAAGAGAAGATGAAACTTTGTACACACAGTTAAAGCACATCGAAAGCATGGCTAATATTCATTTTATCAGGCAAAAAGAACTGAACGGGTTAGGCGATGCAATTTATCATGCAAGATTTCATTGTGCGCACGAACCTTTTGCGGTTTTACTTGGTGATACAATCATTGATTCAATTATTCCTGTTACACAGCAGCTAATTGATTCTTACGAGCAATACGGACAGACTGTAATTGCAGTCGAGACCGTTCCCTGGGAAAAAGTTTCAAGGTACGGTATAGTTGGCGGAAACAATTTAAGCGATAAAGTT
>CAZIDB010000359.1:0-3011 GCA_964537965.1 uncultured Melioribacter sp.
GCGGAACAGACTGGGTTACAATAATTGAGATTACATCGGCAACGGCAGGAAGTTACAATTGGACAATTCCGAATACTCCTTCTGCAAATTGCAAAGTAAGAATTAGTGATGCTGATGATTCTGCAATGAATGATTTAAGTGATAATGTTTTCATCATTTATAAACCAACATTAACTTTAGTAAGTCCAAATGGAAATGAAAACTGGATTGTCGGAACAAACAAAGACATAATATGGACGAGCAGTAATGTTGCAAATGTAAGACTTGAGTACACTACGAATAGCGGAACAGACTGGGTTACAATAATTGAGAGTACACCGGCAACGGCAGGAAGTTACAATTGGACAATTCCGAATACTCCTTCTGTAAATTGCAAATTAAGAATTAGTGATGCTGATGATTCTGCAATGAATGATCTTAGTGAAAATGTATTTACTATTAATTCTGTTCCGGAAATTCAAATTGTTTCTCCTGATGGAGATGAAAAATGGAAAGTGGGTACAACAAAAAATATTTCCTGGGTTGCAAACAATGTTTCTCAATTACTAATTCAGCTTTCAACCGATGATGGTGCAAACTGGTTAACAATTGATGATAATGTACAGGCATCACTCGGCGGATTCAACTGGAAGATACCGGATTCAACTTCAAAGTTGTGCAGGTTAAGAATTGTTGATGCGGTTCATCCGGAATATTCCGATACAAGCAACCAAACTTTTATTATCTGGAAACCGATTGAAATTACAAAAATTACAACAGCCGGGCAGAATAATTTGAATTTTGATCCGACCCATATCAGTTTATCGGCTTTCGTTTCAAACCCTGCTCCGGTGACAGTTATATTTTATGAATATGAAAGTCCTGCAGGAGGAAATCTTCCGGATAGTGTTATCGGCATCTCAGATTTTTACTGGCAGATAATTTCTCCGGGAATTTCTTTTTCAAATGGAGAGATTTCTATTCCTGGTTACTTAGCCGGTGAAACAAGCGATTCAACTTATAATGTTTGGCTAAAGAGAGAAAATAACAGTGAGGATTGGATTAGTATTGGCGGCGCTTCATTAAGCGGTATGCTGAGCAATACAAGTTCATTTAATATCTTCTCTGAATTTGCAATCGGTAAAAAAATAAATGCGCCGATACCTGTTGAATTGATTTCGTTTAATGCGAATGCTAAAGGGAACGATGTTGTACTTAGCTGGAAAACCGCAACCGAAACAAACAACCGCGGATTTGATATTGAAAGAAAAATTGTGAATGAACAGGAATCAAATAATTCTGCCGGATTTACTTCAATTGGTTTTGTGAACGGTAAAGGAAATTCAACACAGGTTAACAACTATAACTTTACCGATAAAAATGTAACCGGAAGCGGAAAGGCAATTTACAGATTAAAGCAGATTGACTTTAACGGAAAAATCAATCTGTCATCTAACGTAGAAGTAAAGCTGGTAGCAAAGCCAAAGGAATATTCTTTATCCCAGAATTATCCTAATCCATTCAATCCGGCAACAAAGATAAGATACCAGATTCCGGAAGCAGGTTGGGTGACTTTGAAAGTTTATAATCTTTTAGGTAATGAAGTTGCTACGCTTGTTAATGAAAAAAAGAATGCCGGCAATTACGATGTCGAATTCTCTGCGAAAAATATATCGAGTGGAATTTACATTTATAAATTATCCTGCGGAAATTACTCATCTACTAAAAGAATGATTCTTCTTAAGTAAGAGTAAGAAGAAGAGTAAGATTAAGAAGAAGAGTAAGAACAAACTTTTTTCTCTTAATCTTATTCTTACTCTTTATCATGACCCTAAATTAAATCTCGGCACTTATACCAATTGAGGGAAGTATTCCGATCGAGGAAGTTTCATCAACCTTACGGTCTCTTGCATTCCATCTTATAAAACTTGTGTTCTTATTGTTGTAAATATTCTGAATATCAATGTAAGTAATAAGTGTCCACCCATTAAAGTACCAATGCTTATCAAGTCGTATATCCAAGCTATGATTGGATGATACCCGCTTTGAATTATAATTTATAATGCTCTGTGTTCCGTCAGAATTAAACGGTGTATAGGGTTTACCGGAGGCAAATCTAAACTTTACACTTGCTTCCCATTCCTCGTTAAAAATATATCCCCCACTTAGGTTTAGTATTACATTCTGATCATAAGCGCCGGCTCGTCTAATACCATCCAATGCAGTATAGAAAGATTTGCTGTAAGTCAAACTAAAAATTCCGTACAGCGGAGTATCGGCAGATTTTTTTTGTATAAAAAGTTCTGCTCCACTAACATCACCCTTACCGGCACTAACAAGCGGTTCCAGTCCGAATGAAGCAAAATTGTCATCGGCTCCCGCAAAGCCCGCACCGGTGTTTGCTAAAACAAGATAAGGACGGAAAGTACTTGCAGGATAATTTTTATACACTTTGTAAAATCCCTCTAATTTAATTAGCAAATCATCTCTCAAACGGTGGTCAATTCCAAGCACATAATGATCTGCACGTAACGCATTTAACCTTTTATTCTGTTCATTTGCAACAATCCAGATATAGGAAGGGCTCTGATAATATACTCCGGTGCTGAAATTCAAAGATGTTAATTCATATAATTGATATGAGAATGAAAACCTTGGACTGATATAATTTTTCTTTTCAATGAAATCATAATAATCAAAACGAACACCGGCATTGTACCGCAAACGTGAGTATACTAAACCGGAATAATTAACATAACCGCCAATCTTTAAGAAATTTGTTTTATCTACAACAGTACTTAGTTTAAGCTCTTCACCGAATGATGTAATAAAACCGGGAATTTTAAGATCCGTGTTAAATTTAATTAATTTTCCAAAAGCTCCAATGTTGATTTCATTGTTGGTGGAAATTTTATAAACGAGGTCCCCGCTAAGTATATTTTCCTGCTCGCGGGATTTATTAATAAACACCGGATTTAAAAGTGAATCATTTTGCTGAGTATCAAAATCCGTAAAATTTCTGCTTAGACTAA
>CAZIDB010000360.1:0-2991 GCA_964537965.1 uncultured Melioribacter sp.
TGATGCTGAAGGTGATGTATATTCAATTTTGCAGAAATAAATTCCGCTGGAATAATTTTGTGCATTCCATTCAATTATATGTTTACCTTTTTCTTCGGTACTATTTTTTAATAATTCGATCTGCTCACCAAGAACATTAAAAATTCCAATTTTTACTAAACCTGCTTCAGGTAATGTAAATTCAATATTTGTAAGTGGATTAAAAGGATTAGGATAATTCTGACATAGTAAAAATTCCCCCGGTTTATCATTTATATTTATTATAACCTCATTTGAATAAGTGAATGATCCATCAGTATCAATTTGCTTTAAACGGTAGTTGAGTTTATTTGAAAAAGCCGGAAAAATTTTATCAGTAAACGAATAATTCTTTGGTGAATTACTATTTCCATATCCATTTACAAATCCAATCTTTTCCCATTCTATGCCGAGCGAAGTCGAGGCACGTTCTACGTTAAACCCATAGTTATTAACTTCAGTTGCAGTCTGCCAGTTAAGTATTACTTTTTCATTTTCTAATTTCCCGGTGAATGTAATTAATTCAACCGGTAACGGAGCTTCACCTTCTACAAAAACTGCATAGCTGCGTGCCGGCAGTTTAACATTAACTCTGCCACCTGAAACAGTTAACGTTGATAAGGTTGCATTTCCAATTTTATCTCCGAGTGTAGTTCCTTCTGAAATTGTTGCGGTGTTTACGCCAATCCAGCAGTCAAGTGCAGTGCCAGCAAAGTTTATAGCAACAATAACATCTTTTCCAGATGGTGTACCCCAGAGTTGATAAATTAATGTAGTAGAAGAACGATCTGTCAAATCATTAAAAACAATATTTCGGTTAGTACTGTACCGAGATAAATATTCTCTTGATGTTGCTCCGGTAATATATTGTTTGTGAACATTTATAAGTGCATCTATTTGGGATTTAAGATTAGTATTTGCAAAACCCGATACATTATAATAATCCGGATAAAATACACATGGTAAACCAACCTGGTTGTTGGTAAGAATATATGCATATGCAAGAATAGGATTGTTATCTACCATTTGCCCGGCATCCCTGAAATCATGATTATTAATGAAGGTAACAACATTATATCCGCTTACACCAGCGGCATCAACTAAACTTGCATTAAAAACATTACGAACATCCTCTCCCATATTATCACAGGCTCTTTCTAAAGCAGCCCTTAATGAGAAATCAAATACCCGTGGAGTTATTGCAGCTTTTGTATCAGCATCCATGTTAGCATAAACATTATCAATCCAGCTTTTTAATGAAGAAGTATTTGCATCATAGAATTCTCCAACCACCAAACCGGGATCAATACTATTATCGTGCAAATAATCCAGGAGGTCCCCAACGAACTGGTAAGGGAAATGTTTTACAGCATCCATACGTAAACCGCGGACTCCAACATTACTCCACAACCAGTTTGTCCATGCAAACAATTTATCTTTTGTATCTGTTACATTCTGATCATAATCATAATAAAACCACATACCATCCCAATCACCTGCTAGTTGAGTAGGATTACCATTTGGTTTGAAATTCAAATAATTCATACTGCCCTGATTACTAGGCATCTGAGTAAAATCTGTATAGGTCTGATATTCAATTTTACTTTGAATATTAGAACCATTGTACCATAGTTCATTAATATATTGATCAGCATATGAACCATTATTTCTTAGCTCGATAAAAATAAAATCACCATCAACATTATAGTCACCTGGACTTAAAGTTAGAGCAAATTCATCTGCCATACAACCCGTTGCATCAAGATTTGCAAGCATATTAACACCTAAATAAATAGTATTACTTGCTTCACCACATCCACCACCACCATTAGGTTCACTTTCATTTAAATCAGGAGAACCCTTCCAACCCGCAGTATTTGTCCACATATAAACTTTATAGCCTTTATTGTAGAAATTAGAATGGCCAGAAGCAGATTTAATTTTAAAGTAATATGTTCCTGTACCTCTTGTTGTCGAGCCTCCAATTGGAAGAATACATCTAAATCGATCTGATGGAAAAGGACTATCACCTAAATTAACTTTAATAGATGTGTAGTTTTCAATCCATCCTTCAACTGCGGTATTTGTTTCCGCAACTCCACCATCACGGTGATTATATACTACATCTGCCACTGCTTTGAGTCCCTGAGAATTAAAAGCTGTTATTAACTCATTAACATCTGTTCGGGTCCCAAATCCTGTGGCACCTTTTCCATATTCACCAAGATCATACAAATCTTTGGGATCATAGCCATTACTATTATTACCGGAACTTGCCCTGCAGAAAGGCGGCAGCCAGATGTATGTAAATCCGGAATTTTTTAAATCCGCAGCTTTACTTGTAAGATTATCTGCCCAATTAAAGCTGACTGTAGCTTTGGGATAATCCCAGTACCAGCCCTGCATCATAAAATCCTGTGATAAGATTGGTAAGGTAAAAGAAAAAAAGAGCAGAAAAAACAAAACTGCTGTTTTATTTTTTTTTCTTGAATGCGCGAAAAATATTTTATTTATGTTCATACAATTCGATTGATCCTTCTTAAAACAAAAAAGGGCGAATAACTTTCGCCCCAGAAAATAAAAATATATTCAGTGTGGTTTTATTTTATCAGCAGCATTTTACGGACTTCACTCTTAAGTGGTGTTTCCAGCCTGTAAAAATAAATTCCGCTTGAAAGACCTTCTGCGTTAAATTCAGCATTATAAATTCTTCCCGCATCAGCTTTCCCTTTATATAACGTTGCCACCTGGTTACCAATCTGATCAAATACTAAAAGGTTAACTTCAGTATCATTGTTAAAACCAAATTTAATTGATGTCGTTGGGTTAAAAGGATTCGGATAATTCTGCTCAAGGGTATAACCATTAACTATACTATTCACAGATACTTCAACTTCGGGACTGTACTTGAACTGTCCATCATTATCAATTTGTTTTAATCTGTAGGTATAATTCCCCGCTGCTGCAGTTTTA
>CAZIDB010000361.1:0-2985 GCA_964537965.1 uncultured Melioribacter sp.
TATAAACCCGGTTGGTAATTGCTCTGTCTTTTCACCATTAATAATTTTTAAAAGTTGATTCCATTGCTTATCTGTCATACTAATTATTCCTGTTGTTCATTTAGTTTTATCTGATTTATTTATAAACTTCGTCATCCCCGTTATATTCAAACCAATTAAAGTAAGCGGCATTGTTACTTCTCTTACCAAGAGAAGTAGCATACATTGCGTATACATTTCCAACAAAACCCCATGCATTCCTGATGCTTAAAAATGTTGCATTAATTTTATCCTTTAATAAATTCCATTTACCTTCTTCAATTGAATAAAAAAAAGAATATTCTTTACCGAGTGTTAAAATTTTTAATTGTATTTCTTTTCCGGAATCATCCTTGCTCAACTTCTGTATGGCAATCAGTTCCATATTATCATTCATCTTATTATTCGCTTTATAAAGTTGAATGACATCATCTTTACCATCAATTGATTTACATATAAAGTAAAAATGATTTTCATCCTGGAAAATAATCAAGCCTGCTTTTTCGTTTTCACTTTTAGCTGAAAAGTTAAATGAGGTTACACCATAACCTTTAGAATGCTGCTGCCGTCTTGCAATAAAACTTGGATTAACCGCATCAGAAACTTTCTCCGGTCTGAGCTTAATTTTCAAAAATCCTTTTTGTTCTGAAAGTTCATACCACTTTTCCCTGACTGTTCTTAAGAATATCCAGCTTGGATGAAGATTAACTTTTTCAAATTCATCTCTTATCGTAAAATTTCCATGTAGTGGAAATTCAACTTTAGATTCAGGTAGATTAGGAAACGGATAACTGTATTGAACTTCCTTAAAATCCGGATTTATAACAGGCCAGCCATCAATCCATTTAACAGGAGCTAAAAATGTTTCTCTGCCTGTGTTGTAATAATTTTCATTGAATGGTTCATATGGCCTGCATCCAAGAAATATAGACCACCATCCCGCCTGTCCGGCACGCAGGTCACCATTATCAGTCAGAACAAAATCCGCGTGACCTGTACAGGTTACAGGAAATTTCCTGTTTGGGTCAAGATTTCTCTGGGTAAGAATTGGATTGTTCTTGTACGGAATATATGGACCGTCAATTTTTGCACTTCTTAAAATAACCTGCGAATGATCTTCAGCCGTTCCACCTTCTGCTGCGGTTAAATAATAGAAATCACCTTCTTTAAATATTCTGGGGCCTTCAATCCAGATCGGCTTCTTCAATAAATCGACTCCCCCGTTAACAAGAATTTTATTATCACTTATAACTTTTAAATTCTTCAAATCAAATTCATTCATCCTGATTGTTCTGTGCCCATCATATAATGGTTTATTATCCGGTGCATCACTGTTGTAAATTATATAAGCTTTGTCTTCATCAAATACGAGGCATGGATCAATACCATTAATTTCCGGAAGCCATATTGGATCAGACCATGGACCTTCAGGTTTTTCTGATGTAACAATAAAATTACCGCCGCCATCAACTAAAGTACAGGTAACATAAAAAATCCCATCCTTGTATCTGATGGCAGGTGCAAAGATGCCACGTGATACACCAAGGCTGTCAAAACTCATCTGCTCCGGTCTGTCAATTACATGACTTACTAATTCCCAGTTAACTAAATCCTTGCTGTGAAAAACCGGTATGCCCGGGTAATAGGCAAAAGTAGAATTAACTATGTAGTAATCACTCCCCACTTTGCAAATGCTGGGATCAGGATAAAAGCCAGACAGGATAGGATTGATAAAAGTTTTTTTCTGTGCATTTATATTAAGTGAAAATGAGAGTGAAATTATAATTATCGATAAAAAAGGAGATAAATCCATTTTAATTTTATTTCGCTCTCCATTTCTTTTCAGAAAAATTTTCAACATAGACTTTTCTTTATATATTAATTCTCGTTCAAGATTCTGTTAAAACTTTCCGGTGGACCTAAATAACTTGGTTTAACTCCGCCAGTGTTAACAATAATTTTTTGAAGTACAACACCGGGATCAATCATCCATATCTTTAGAGTATGATAACCCGTATTGGAAATTTTATGTTTCGTTTTGCTGATCCGGGCATTATCCGCAACTACTTTTTCCCAATCCATATTTCCATGTTGAGCAATGAAATCAGCAGGAACAAGTGTCACTATCTGAGGCTTATCATCATCAAAAGAAATTGCATATTGCAGCGGACGGCCAGCCAAAAAATTTAAAGTCGGGGAAAAGATTCCTTCTACTTCAATGTTCCCGGTATTAAATAAATACATCTTATACTCCAAACAAGGAGAATTTTTTCCCGGGATAGCTGCAGGGACATTTGCAGGGGCATTTGCTCTCATTGCAGAAAGAGTATGCCCATAATCATGTATTTTAATCCAGCTACATGAATCGTAATCTGATTTATTAGTGAAATGTTCTGCCTCTATTGAGACAAATCCTTCTCCCTCAACAAAACCCTGAAGAGATTCTCTTGTAGGCTCAGCAGGATTGAAAGCGTCAATATTTACAATAACACTTTCTCCTGCTCCGTTAACCAAGATTGAACCGTTACTTTTACCCGATGGAATTTTACTCCAATCTATACTTACCCATAATCTTTTATCTTTTTTAATTGTGCCTTTTGATTCACTTAAAATTAACCATGGACAAGCAGTACTTACTGTAAACCCAAATGGTAATTTTCCTTTATTAAAAATATCAATGTAACGTTGTTGTTGATTAAAGGAGTCAAACTGCGGAAGATGAATTTCTTTCTGTTCGTCAGGTAAAACAATCTCAGAACCTTCAACCGCAACACCAAGAATTGCTTTATCAGATATATCAATTTCTTTCAAATTAATTGCGCGTAAACTATTTTGTGGCGGATCATTCCAGCTTGTATACCCAAGATGAGTCTGATCCATAAAATGATTCCATTTCCCGTTAAGAAATGAACGGTTAAAATAACCCATCAGACTTGTATCGGCTGAGAAAAGTGCTCTTGTTTCCGC
>CAZIDB010000362.1:0-2983 GCA_964537965.1 uncultured Melioribacter sp.
TCAAATCTAAATGACCCGCAGCCGAAAAACTTTTTATATAAATCGGGGGCGCTTGACCTTGTTGGTTTCAGTTATCATCAAAAAGATTTCGTTGCTTTTCCCGATTCATTCCCTGGGCAAAAATTTATTGGCAGTGAAACTACATCTAGCTTAATGACTCGCGGTTATTATGATATGCCTTCGGACAGCATAAGACGCTGGCCGATAAGATGGGATATTCCTTTTGTAGAAGGTAACAAGGATCTTACATGTTCTTCATATGATAATTGCAGTGCTCCGTGGGGATCAACTAACGAAGAAACATTAAGGCTGATAAAAAAATATGATTACTTATCGGGAATGTATATCTGGACAGGCTTTGATTATCTTGGAGAGCCGACACCTTATGTCTTTCCTGCAAGAAGTTCTTATTTCGGTATAGTTGACCTTGCCGGATTTCCTAAAGATGCTTATTATCTTTACCGGGCTGAATGGACAAACAAACCGACTCTGCATATTTTCCCTCACTGGAACTGGGAAGCAGGTAAAAATTTAGATGTATTAGCTTATACAAACTGCGATGAAGTAGAATTATTTCTTAATGGTAAATCTCTTGGCTCACTAAAAAAATCATCGGATGATCTTCACCTGAAATGGAATGTTGATTACCAGCCAGGTACACTTAAAGCTGTTGGTAAAAAAGATGGGAAAGAATTTCTTGTTAAAGAAGTTAGAACAGCTTCAAAACCCGCTAAGATTGTCCTTGAACCGGACAGAACTACTATTAACGCAGACGGAAGAGATTTATCTTTTATAACAGTGAAGATATTGGATGAAAACGGTACGCTTGTACCTTATGCAGATAACCTTATCAAATTTAAACTTTCCGGTGAAGGTAAAAATGCCGGAGTTGATAACGGGTTGCAGACGAGTCTTGAATCATTTAAAGCTGATTACAGAAAAGCATTTAACGGATTATGCCTTGTTGTCGTTCAGTCAAACAAAAGAACAGGTGAAATAAATTTAACGGCAACAAGTGAAGGTTTGGAAAGTGCATCCGTTAAGGTGCGGACAGAATAATTTTTAGCAACATTTTTCTTGTTTATTAAGGAGAGCAGATGAAAGTTTTATATAAATTTTTCTTCATTCTATTTCTTGCAGGATTTGTAAATTCACTATTTGGTCAGAGTGTAGAAAATTGTTTTCTTGAAGACTTTGAACTTAAAACCGCTACTCTTCCTCCTTATGAAGATGTTGACAAAATTACGGACACTGAAGCAGTAACTGTAACAGTAAATTCTGCTGATACCCTTGGTAAAATTTCAAAGTATATTTTTGGCAATGCAATTGCAGTGTGGATGAGCGATAATGTTAATAATCCTACAGTAAGAAATTATCTCAGTAAGCTTAACCTTTCCCACATTCGTTTTCCCGGCGGTAGCTGGTCAGACATTTATTTCTGGAATGGTAACCCTGGTGATTTACCTAATACAATTCCGGACGGACAGAATAACGGCGCGCCAATTCCGCTCTACGCGCAGTTTGGACCAACTCATGTTAATACTCCGGATGTTTATTATGATATGCGGGATAAGCTTGGAACACAGGGTTTGATTACAATAAATTATGGCTATGCAAGATACGGTTTAAGTGAAAAGCCGGCAGAACAAGCTGCGCATCTTGCAGCAGACTGGGTCCGCTATGATAAAGGCAGAACAAAATTCTGGGAAATAGGAAATGAAAATGCCGGTCCATGGGAAGCAGGTTTTCAAATTGATACTACGCGTAATAAAGATGGACAACCCAAAATAATAACAGGTGAATTGTACGGTAAGCATTTTAAAATCTATTGCGATTCAATGAGAGCCGCCGCCGCTGAAGTTGGTGCAACAATTTATATCGGCGGTCAGTTAATTCAATATGATGGTACGAATAGCTGGAATGTTGCAGATAGAAAATGGAACGAAGGTTTCCTTAAGGAAGCCGGTTCGCTTGCTGATTTTTTTGTAATTCATAATTACTTCGGAAAGAGCTCCATTACTCTAAGGCTTCAGATTGAGAGTGCAAAAACTGAAATTAATAACAATATAAATTTCGTAAGACAGGATATGCTCGCAAAAGGAATTCCTGTTAAACCCGTTGCATTAACGGAATGGAATTGCGGCGGACCTGATGAAGCAAAAACTTCAATCGCAAATGGAATGCAGGCAGTTGTTGTGTTTAATGAGATGATAAAAAATAATTTCGGATTGTCTGCGCGCTGGCTTGTTGCAAATTGGGAAGCAGATGGACTGCTTTATATCGGCAACAATTCATCAATCCCTAAATGGACGCCACGCCCCGACTACTTTTATCTTTACTACCTGAATAAATTTACCGGTGATCATGTTGTAAGCACTTCGGTAACCGGAAGCTCAGATATTCTAGCTTATGCTTCTAAATTCAGCAGTGGTGAAGAATGCGTTATACTTGCAAATAAAAGCAAGACTGATAAAGTTGTTAAAATTGATCCCAAAGATTTTTCAACGGCAGATAAATATTTTGTATACTCACTGGTAGGTGAAGAAGCAACTGACTTCGCACAAACTGTAATGGTTAATGATGAAGGTCCCGGCAGCAATGAATGGGGACCATTCAGCGTATTGGAAACAATTCCGGCAAAAGCATATCCATCCGCAGATGGTATTAAAGTTTATGTGCCTGCGCGTTCGGTACAATACATAATGCTTACATCAAAAAGCACCTCTGTTGGTTATGGTAATAATGCCGGCGGATTAAATAATTTTTACCTTGCACAGAATTATCCTAATCCGTTTAATCCAATAACAAAAATAAGATATTCAATACCGTCAAATGTCAAAGGTGAAATGACAAAAGTATCTCTAAAAGTATATGATGTTTTAGGTAATGAAGTTGTAACACTTGTTGACGAGGTAAAACCTGCAGGCGAATATGAAGTTGAGTTCTCCGCCAAAGGCGGATCCGCCTCAGGCGGAGATGCGAG
>CAZIDB010000363.1:0-2970 GCA_964537965.1 uncultured Melioribacter sp.
TTGGCGGTAAGCGATACCTTGTTCTTATTGAGATTATCAAACCAAAGAAAATAAAACCGATTAAAACAGATAAAAGTAATTTTGCAAATATGGACGACTGGCTTTTCGTAGAAGATATAAATAAGGTAATTGTAAAATGAGCAAAACAGATTTAAATGAAATTATAAGCTGGATTAAATCCAATGCTGATCCTGTAGCAGTTAAAGGAATGGCAAGATTCGGAATAAGCTCAAAAGAAATTTACGGGGTATCAATTAAGAAGATAAGACCTTTTGCAAAAGTAATTGGTAAGAATCATTCGCTTGCTTTGCGGTTATGGAAAACCGGAATCCACGAGGCTCGTTTAATTGCACCAATGATTGATGAACCGGCTAAGGTTACATTAAAACAAATGGAATCCTGGGTTAAAGATTTTAACTCGTGGGACATTTGCGACCAATGCTGCAGCAACTTATTTGATAAAACAGAATTTGCTTACAGCAAAGCAGTAGAATGGAGTGAACGTAAAGAAGAGTTTATTAAACGCGCTGGATTTGTTCTGATGGCAGTGCTTTCAGTACACGATAAGAAAGCAGATGATGTTACATTTGAAAAATTTCTCCCGCTGATTTTAAGAGAATCAACTGACGATAGAAACTTTGTAAAGAAAGCTGTTAACTGGGCGTTAAGGCAAATTGGAAAACGGAATCTTAATCTTAATAAAACAGCATTACAAACAGCAGAGGAAATTCTTGCAACGGATTCCAAAGCCGCAAAATGGATTGCGCGCGATGCAATTAAGGAATTAACAGAAGGTAAAATGATCGCGAGATTAAGAGAGAAAAAAAAAAATTCCGTTGCAGTAGTAAGCAAAAAAGGATAATATTTTTAATGTAGATGGAGATAACCCTCAGCCGGAGGAAACTTCAATCGTTATAGAATAAAAATGAAGACGGATCAATTCTTAGGCATATTTCTTACATTTGCCTAAGAAACGATCCAACTTGTATAAAAGAAATGCGTAACCTAAAGGTTCATCCGAGAGACATAGCAAAAATAGTTTCAGAAGAAATAAAATGAACCTATAACACAAGCTATTCTCATAAAAATTTAAAAGGATAATTTATGCCTAACCCGGATAAATCCGAATACAAAAAATTCTTCATTGATGTCAAAGAGCGAATCCACCAGGCGCAGTATGAATCGCTTAGAACCGTTAATAAACAACTCATCACTTTATATTGGGATATTGGCAAGATGATTCTTGAAAGACAGGAAAAATTTGGATGGGGTAAATCTATTGTAGAAAACCTATCACTTGACCTACAAAATGAATTTCCCGGTGTACAAGGTTTTTCATCCTTTAACCTGTGGCGAATGAGGAAATTTTATCTCAGATATCGAGACAATCTAAAACTTGCACCACTGGTGCAAGAAATTGCATGGGCACATAACATAACAATTATGGAAAAGTGCAAAGATGAAAATGAAAGAATGTTTTACATTAAAATGATTTTAAAGTTTGGCTGGTCAAAAAATGTACTTATTCACCAGATCGAAAATAAATCTTATGAAAAATATTTGCTTAACCAAACAAATTTTGAAAAAACACTCCCGATGGAATATAAAAACCAGGCTAAGCTTGCTGTTAAAGATGAATACACATTTGATTTTCTTGAGTTAGGCGAAGAACACACAGAACACCAGCTTGAAATTGCACTAATAAATAACATCCGAAAATTTTTAATCGAGATGGGTGGTAATTTTGCTATCATCGGTAACCAATACAAAATTCAGATTGGGAAAAAAGAATATTTTATCGATCTTCTATTGTACCACCGCAGGCTGAGGTGTTTGTTTGCAGTCGAACTTAAGATAAGTGAATTCAAACCTGAGTTTGCAGGCAAGATGCAGTTTTACCTTTCTGTGCTTAATGATAAAATAAAGCTTGAAGAAGAAAACCCATCCATTGGACTAATACTCTGCAAAGAAAAAGACCGCCTGATTGTTGAGTACGCGCTTAAGGATAGTACACAGCCAATTGGAGTCTCAGCTTATAAAATTACAACAAAGCTGCCAAAAGAGTTACGGAAGTATCTTCCTTCTCCAGGACAGATAAGCGAAATTATTGATAAGATGGATTTGATATGATTGCCTTGCCTAAAGAATAGGCTGAATGCGGAATTGATGATTAAACTTACATTCCAGACTAAAGATTCGAAGATAATAATCCTGGAAGAAGGAAGACAAATCATTTACTTTACAAGAGTAAGAGAAAAAATTTAGCACTGAAGTGAACTAAATCTATTGATTATTTTGAGGTGAGTTTAAAAAATTTTTAATTGTTGAAATGTAATTCACACTTCTTACTTTTAAAACAAATGCAGGATTGATTGGTGAATAAAACATGGTTATTACTTTTTTTATTTTACTTCCCTTTCTACTACTTTTGTCAAAGCCGGAATGATTTATTAATTACCGGCAAAAGTAACAACACATCAATAGATGCCGAGGATTCGCTGAATACTATTAAATCCAGGCCAGATAATAATTTTATGATCGGGTTTCAGGCGGGGTTACATACTGCAAACTTGCATAAATCCGGTTTTGATTTCGACAGGAATTTTTATGGCGAAGTAATGATAAGATATAATTTATCTGACGAGGTTCATTCGGTGTTCGGATTTACATACTGGCAGGCAGAAACTAGAGAAGTCTATTCAGAATATTACACAAGCTCTGCAGAAACTATTATTAGCAAAGGATTTAAAACCGGAATTAATTTTTCATTGGTTGAAATATCTGATGTTTCACTATCCCTCGGTCCTTTTATCTTAATTGAAAATATCAACAAGGCTGTTAATTTGGTTTTTACCTATGGATCAAACATAAAACTATCCGTTCCATTCTGGAATGATAAAGCAAATTTATCGTCCGCATTTAATTTTCAGAATGGCGGAGAAGTATTGAATGTTGGAGGCGGTAAGCATT
>CAZIDB010000364.1:0-2966 GCA_964537965.1 uncultured Melioribacter sp.
AAAATATCAAAAGGGTTGTTAATTTAGTTTTTACCTATGGATCAAACATAAATCTATCCATTCCATTCTGGAATGAAAAAGCAAATTTATCGTCTTCATTTAATTTTCAGAATGGCGGAGAAGTATTGAATGTTGGAGGCGGTAAGCATTATTTATTTTTCAGTTATGTGCTTGGAATGGAATTCAAACTATAGAGATTCTATTTTTATAGCGTCATTCAGCTTAAAGCGGATTTTGTAATTGACTCCAATATAGAAAAAGAATTTGGTATTAAAGCCTCAACTATTGCAAGAGGAAATTCGCTTTCCGGCAAACTGATATTGTAGAATAGTAACCCAAAGATAATATTACCAACAGTATTTATGCCCCTAAAAAACTTATTTATTTTCTTTCATCTGCTGAAGAAATGATTCAATCTTATTCTTTGTGTCTTTGTATGCTTCAAGTAAACCAAATACCATTTTGCGTAATCTGAAATCTGTAGTGGAGTTTTTGATTTCTTCAAGCTTCTGGGATATGTATGCCCCTTCCAGTTCACTCTTAACAAAACTTTCTATCTCACCAAGCAGCGAAGTTCTGGTTTGTTTAATAATAATTCCCTGCGATTCGTACAGTTCATCATAAGATTTTTTTACATCATCATATTGAGCAAGAACTTTTTCGTGCAGCATTGTATTTTCAATTGCAATGCCTGTGCTTGCAGCCATAATGGACAGGAATTCCTCATCGCTTTTATCAAATGAACCGGATTTTTTATTAAGCAGTTCAAATATTCCAATTACCTCACCCTTAATGTTAAACATCGGAACACACAAAATATTTCTGGTTCTTATATTCGTAAGTTTATCAAAATCACTAACAAACTCCGAAGTGGAATACGGGTCATCTACAATTATCGGTTTTCCTGTCAACGCAACTTTTCCCGCAATTCCTTTACCAACCGGCAAACGAATTTCCTTTTTACCAATTCTGGTGCCCACACGTGACCAGATTTCATTATTCTCTTTATCAACAATAAAGACTGTTGCGCGTTCCGAATCAAGCGCCTCGGTTGCGTGATTGATAATAATCTTCAGCAATTCGTTAAGGTCGGTCATTGTTCCAACCCGTCTTGCAATTTCAAGCAGAACTAATAATTTTCTGCTCTGCATTTCGGGCGCAGGTTCTGTAATCACTTTAGCCTGAACCGTTTCTTTTTTCTCAAAAAGATTATCAACAGATGTAGTTAGTTTTTCAAGTGTAACAGGTTTAAGAATATAATCGTAATACTTGTTTTCAAATACAATCTGGCGCGTTTCGTAAAAATATTCTGATACTATTATAATTGGAATATCATATGCCACATCAAAAAGTCTGTCGTAAAATTCAACTTCGCTTATTGTTGGTTTATGAATATCTATAAACACAAGATCGAATTTCTGAAGCGTAAAGATTCTTAAGGATGTATTTGTTTTTTCCTTAAACATAAGCTGGTAACTTTTTTCATTGCATAAAGCCCTGAAAAGTTCTCTGCCTTCTTCCCTGTCTGTTAGCACTAATATTGTTCTTGGAGTATCCATCTTTTTTCAAATTTTAAAATAAAAATATAAAAGCGTAACGACTTATCAAACTTTCTTTCCTCAAATAAGTCAAAAAATAAACGGCAGATTTTGAATATTCAAAATCATTTAACGCCGGCCATGTTTAATTTATTCTTTACATGAACATTTTTTGTAAGAAAAGGAGAAAAACTATTGCTTTAAAGTAAAAATATTTTATATTAAAAATAGATGGCAGACATTACAGATAAACCCAAATATTATAAATGCCATCAATAACGGAATAATTGCATCCTTCTGGTTTGTTCTGCAAAGAGGGCAATCGTCTTACAAGTTTCAAACAAACAAAATAGAAAGGAGCAATTAGCAATGATACTTGTTAGAGACATCTTCAATCTTAAATTCGGAAAAGCAAAGGAAGCTATTTCTGTATGGAACGAAGGCAAAAAAATTCTTCAAAACGTTAACCATTTTCCTGAAAGAGTTTTAACAGATTTTACCGGCAATTACTATACTTTGGTTATAGAATCTACCTTCAATAGTCTTTCCGAATTCGAAGAATCTTTACAAACTGCATTTAAGGCCAAGGATTACCAGGAATGGTACCAGAAATTTATTCCTTTAGCCGAAGGAGGACATAGAGAAATATTTAAAATTTTAGCTTAGATGAAAGGAGCTATTCATAAATGAAAAAATTCTTAAAGATTATTGGAATTGTCTTTTTGTTTCTAATAATTATTGGCGCTGCGGGACTTGGTTATTTTAACTCAGCATACCCAAAAGTTGGACCTGCACCGAACATAAAGGTTGAGCTTACAGCAAAACGAATTGAACGCGGAAGATACCTGGCACATAATGTTGCTGTATGCATGGATTGCCACTCAAAACGTGATTGGACTAAATCATCCGGTCCGGTAATTCCCGGAACAGAAGGTCAGGGCGGCGATAAACTTGGCAAAGAGATGGGATTACCCGGAACACTCTATACAAAAAATATTACACCGGCAAACCTGGGCGGCTGGACAGACGGAGAAATCCTGCGTGCGCTTACGGCAGGAGTGAACAAAGATAATAAAACGCTGTTCCCTTTAATGCCGTATTTATCATACAGAAATCTTTCAAGAGAAGATTTGTATTCTATTATTGCTTACCTGAGAACACTTAAACCAATAAAGAATGATGTACCTGAATCGAGCATTGATTTCCCGGTTAATTTAATTATTAAAACTCTTCCGGAAGATTATACCCGAGTCAATCCTGAACCGGACAAAAACAATCCAAAGGAATATGGTAAATATCTTGCTACTGCCGCTTCCTGCATTGAGTGTCATACAAAATCGGAAGGTGGTGAGATGGTGAAAGGAATGGAATTTGCCGGCGGCGGTTCATTTGAAGCACCCTGGGGAACTATAACAAGCGCTAATATTA
>CAZIDB010000365.1:0-2956 GCA_964537965.1 uncultured Melioribacter sp.
AAGACCCGGTAATTGCAGGTCATATTACAGCCGCAATGGTTAACGGAATTCAGTCAACTGGTGTTGGTGTTTCGATGAAACACTTTGCAGCAAATAACCAGGAGACAAACAGGACTGCCGTTAACGCGGTAATTTCAGAAAGAGCATTAAGAGAACTTTATTTAAGAGGATTTGAAATTGCCAACAAACTATCCAATCCCTGGACATTCATGAGTTCTTATAATAAAATAAACGGCACATACACATCGGAGAGTTATGATCTTCTTACAAAGAAATTACGTAATGACTGGGGCTTCCGGGGTTATGTTATGACAGATTGGTTCGGCGGTAAAGATCCCGTAGCACAAATGAATGCAGGAAACGACTTACTGATGCCGGGGTACTCTCAACAAACAGATAAAATTCTCGAAGCACTTAAAAACGGTTTACTTGATGAAAGAATACTTGACCTGAATATAGAGCGGATTCTTAATATCACGGTTAGAACACCTGCTTACAAAAATTATAATTACTCTAATAACCCTGATCTGAAAAAGCATGCGGAGATTTCAAGAAATGCTGCAACAGAAGGAATGGTTCTTTTAAGAAATGAAAAGAATACTTTACCTTTTTTACAATGCAGTATAGCACTGTTTGGAAATTATTCCTACGACATAATAACAGGCGGAACAGGAAGCGGGGATGTGAACGAAGCTTACATAATTTCTCTTGATGAAGGCTTAAGGAATGCACAATTCGTTATAAATAAAGATTTGGGAAATAGCTACCGTAAATATTTAACTGATGAAAAAGCAAAACAACCTAAAGAAAAAAATTGGTTTATGCCCCGCACACCAATTGCAGAAATGCCGGTTGATGCTTCTGTAATTGATAACCTTGCTGTTGAAACAGATATTGCACTTATAACACTTGGTAGAAATTCGGGAGAATTTATTGACAGGAAATTAGAGAATGATTTTTATTTAAGTGATGCCGAAAGGAATTTAATTAAAAATGTTTCGGAAGCATTTCATAAGAAGAATAAGAAAGTTGTGGTTGTTCTTAACATTGGTGGAGTAATTGAAACTGCAAGCTGGCGGGATAATGTTGATGCAATATTAATTACCTGGCAGCCAGGTCAGGAGGCTGGTAATGCAATTACGGATGTGCTAACTGGTAAAGTAAATTCTTCAGGTAAACTTGCCACAACTTTTCCTGTAAAATATGAAGATGTTCCTTCGTCAAATAATTTCCCGGGAAGTCCACCCGAAAAACCGGACAGCGTTGTATATGCAGAAGATATTTTTGTGGGCTACAGGCACTTCAACACTTTTAATGTTAAACCTGCTTACGAATTTGGGTACGGCTTATCTTATACTAAATTTGAATTTAGTAATCCGGAAATCAATTCTGAAATATTTAAAGAGAGGATTATTGTAAAAGCTAAAGTGAAAAATATTGGGAACGCAGCCGGTAAAGAAGTAGCCGGGTTATATTTAAGTGCCCCGGCAGAAAAATTGAAAAAGCCGGTAAGCGAATTAAAAGGATTTGCCAAAACTAAATTACTTCAACCCGGTGAGTCACAGACACTTATGTTTGCTCTTAACGCAAAAGATCTTTGCTCTTTCGATATGGAAAAGGGAGCATGGGTTGCAGAACAGGGAAGCTATAAAATAAATATCGGCGCCTCTTCGCTTGATATTAAAGGGACAACTGCATTTACATTAGCAAATGAATTAATTGTTGAACAGGTTTCAAAATAAATTTAAGGGAGATAAAAATCATGAAAAAACAAACAGGCAAAATGAAATTGTTCGCTCTTGTTACTTTTATTTTAATTGGTTGCTCTGAATTATTCCCACAGTGGCAGCCAACGCCAAACGACACATTAAAATCCATTACCATTCTTCATGAAAACAAAGTAGTCTTCAGGGTTTATGCCCCGGAGGCAAAGGATGTTAAACTTGGCGGTTCGGATATTCCGGCAAATCTTATTGGCAAGATGACAAAGTCTGATATTGGCGTTTGGGAAACTACCGTGGGTCCGTTAGAACCCGGCGCTTACAGGTATAATTTTATTGTTGATAAAGTTACTGTTATGGATTCGCGTAATCCCATAACAAGCGAATCTAATATGAATTCCTGGAGCCTGATGTATTTACCGGGAAAAGATTTTATGGAACTGAAGGATGTTCCTCATGGTGCTCTTTCAGAGGTAACCTATTATTCCAAATCGCTTCAGCGTTTCCGCCGTATGCATATTTACACACCAGCCGACTACGAAGCTAATTCTGAAAAATATCCTGTGCTGTATTTGTTGCACGGCGCATTTGATTGTGACGATTCCTGGGGAACTGTCGGCAGGGCAGGAATTATTTTGGATAATTTAATTGCAGAGAAGAAAGCTGTTCCAATGATAGTTGTAATGCCGGCCGGGCACACTGGTCCGTTTTCATTTTCTTCAATAAGCAGTTCAACAAAACCAAAGACTGACGAGTTTGTTCAGGATTTTAATAACGATATTAAGCCTTACATCGAAAAAAATTATCGCGTGCTTTTAGAAAGAGAAAATACAGCCATTGCTGGATTATCAATGGGTGGCGCGCATACTTTAAGTATTGCTATACCTAACCTTGCAGAGTATGCCTACTTCGGAGTGTTCAGTTCCGGTATACTGGGAATAGTAAAGATGTGGAATTCACCTGATACGAATGAGCCAACCTGGGAAGAACAGAATAAGGAATTGTTGGTAAAAGATGATTTAAAGAAAGATTTAAAGTTAGTTTGGTTTGCTACAGGTAAGGATGATTTCCTGATTGAAACTTCACGTGCTTCAGTAGCACTACTAAAGAAATATAAATTTAACGTGACCTATACAGAAACATCAGGCGGACATACCTGGAATAACTGGCGCGACTACCTTAATGAATTTGCTCAATTGCTCTTCAAATAAATACCCAATACAAATTAGCCCGGG
>CAZIDB010000366.1:0-2894 GCA_964537965.1 uncultured Melioribacter sp.
ATGACCGGCAGGTACAGGAACCCGGAGCGGATTGGAAGTATATCCATATTTGCCTCGCACCTGAATATCAAATTCTATCGCCGTATTATTTCCCTGAATTAATTTAACGCCGCCAAGCTTTGTCCCGAGCATTTTCCAGCTATTATAATAACCACCATAAAGAAAACCTTCTATGCCAATTAAAACTTCACGCGGACAAATTTTTGTTCGTCTGTAAAGCATATAATTATAATAAAGAACAACTAAACCAATACTAACAAAGAAAATTGTAATGTATGGTAGCGCAACAGAAAATCCCTCAAATGAGAGCCCGTCATCCAGTAGTCCAATTATTATAAAAAGAATAATGCATCCAAGTGGAATAAGAATTAATTTGATGCGGATTTTTCGCCATTCGATAAGATTAAATTCTTTCCATTCCTCTTCAGAATATTTCCAGTTTACTATGCAATTGTTTGTGTTTAAATCTGTACTTCCTTTTATGTAAGCTCTTCTAAGGTTATATAGCAGAATAATAAACACAAATGAAGAAATAAAAACCGGAATAGAATAAACAAGGAAATCCCACTCGTGGTCAAAGCGGTTATCAATAAGGTAAACTTTAATCATTATTCCGATTGCGATGAGGCAGATTAAAATGATAAGCCAGGTAACTGAGATAACTAACCGAAAATTATTATTCTTCATAAAATACTCCCGGTAAAATTTAACCAGTAAAAACCGGCATTAACTTAGGAAAATTTTATAAGATTTTACAGCTACATTGAAATAAAGTATTGATGATGAAAAGTTGTTGAGAAGGAGATAATAAGAAATATCTTTAAACCTCATCCCCCCGGATTTTGAGGAGATGAGTTTTTATTCTATGAAAACAGATTCTCCTAAGTACTTTGTATAAACAAAGATTATAATTAAGGTATCAGCGCTACCATTCTTAACGGTGCACCGCTTCCGCCTTTTATTTTCATTGGGAATGCGAACACCGTAGCACCCTTTGCCGGAAGCTTATCCAGATTAGTAAGATTTTCAAATGCTATAACTCCGTTTTTAAATAAGTTACGGTGAGTTTCAAAGTAAATTGATTGACCATAATCTATGCTCGGAGTATCAAGACCGAAAGCATTAATCTTTTTCACCTCAGCTAACCATGTTGCAGCTTTTGGATCCAGTCCCGGAAAATGTAATTTTGCAACTGCCTCAGCTCCGCGTTCAGATGTTCCCATATATTTTTCCTTATCAGGATAAAACCTTGAGTAACCTGTATTAACAAGCACAAAAGCACCTTCAGGAATTTTCCCGTTTGCTTTTTCCCACCTCTTAAAATCTTCAATACTTATTAAATAATCGCGATTGGCAAGAGCATCAGCTGAAACATCAACAACAATTGCATCACCTATCAGCCGCTCAACTGGAATCTGTTCAACGGATTGTCCTTTTTCACAAAAATGTACAGGTGCATCGAAATGTGTTCCGCCGTGTTCTGCTAATGAAAACTGGTAAGCTGAGTAGTAGTACCCTTTTTCTGTTATACCGGCAAATACTGTATCAATCTTAAAATTTTCTGCTGTGGGCCAAAAGACTGATTCTTCTGAAAACTCATGAGTCAAATCAATATATTTTTTCCCATCGGTATTTTGTGCTTCACTATTAATGAATACGGCAAATAAAAATATTAACGATAATATAATGCCTGAATAAATTCTCTTTTTCATTTGCTTCTCCGTGAAAATTTTACAGCCGCAATATAAAAAATAGAATTTGTTATGAAAAGTGAATTAGTAAAATGGTTGTGAAATACTATAGAGAAAAGATGCGAACTAATTTCTTTATAGATTGCCTAGCTCCGAGAGTATCCCGACCAAGTCCTGCGAATCCACAACCCTTCGAGTGAATTTAAAATAAAAAAGCCCAACAATTTGTTGGGCTTACTTGGCTCCGCGATATCGTCAGATACAAGTACAGTAATAACATTGAAATTTCCGTTTTCGTTAGGCTTTTACGGAAAAAGGCAATTACAATTAGTGTTAAACACGAAAATAATTGATGATAGTCAGTTTATAAATTTAAGCCCTGCTGGCTTAAAGCGATTTATAAATAATATGAATAAAAATATAATTCAAAATCAAATAATTCAAATTCAAAATATATATAAACGGATAAATATGTCTGAATTAGCGCAATATTACAATTCGCTGTTGATAGAGAAAAAATATAAAAACAAAGCAGAATTATCCCGATCATTAGGAGTTAGCAGAGCCTGGATTACAAAAGTAATGAATCTTTTGGAAATGAAAGAAGAATAATTCATTCTTCTACACTTTCATCATCTTTTTCTTTTTTGGGAGATGGCTTTTTATCATCTCCTTCCTTTTTCTTATCCTCATCATTATCTTTCTCTTCAACATCTTCAAAAATCATTATTGCTGCCATTCGGGAGAACTCATTTATCATCTCATCAAATGTCATATCATTAGAAAAAGCATCATAGATTTGTTGGACTTTGAAAGTTGCTTTTGTTTCAATCTGTTCAGATGCTTTATGTTTTTTCCAGTAGTTAATTTTATTCTGTAATACAAAAAGTGAATCAATAAACTCTTTCTGAAAAGAACTTTTAATTTTATAATAATCAGTTAATTGTTCTACTGGCCCAAGAAAAATATCCAAATCATCCTTTGAAAAGTGTTCTTTGAATTGTTCGAAGAAATTAAAAAGTGTTGATATAGTTTTACCAATTAAAATATCATCAAACAGATCTAAAGTTCTTGCTTTATTGAAATGGAAAAAAGCACTGACAAAATCTTTCTTTTGAAAATGATGTTCTCCACAAAATGAATAACCTTTTATCTGAACATCAGTAGGAACATCTACTTCAGAAGTTAACGATAAAGCAGCTT
>CAZIDB010000367.1:0-2861 GCA_964537965.1 uncultured Melioribacter sp.
TATCATTGCACCTGCTGCAAATGCTAAAGCATAGGGAAGTATTGGTTGTGCAATTAAAACAAATGCCGCTCCTATTACTCCAGCAATGGGTTCAACAATTGCAGAGAGTTGTCCGTACCAAAAACTTTTTAACCTTGATAATCCTTCTCTTCTTAAAGGCATAGAAACAGCAAGTCCTTCAGGAAAATTCTGTAATCCAATACCAATTGCCAAAGCAACGGCAGCAGGTAGAGAAGCTCCGGGAAGATTAGAAGCTACAGCGCCAAATGCTACTCCAACTGCTAAACCTTCAGGAATGTTATGAAGTGTTATTGCAAGTACTAAAAGTATACTTCTTTGCCAGGAAGTTTTAATTCCTTCTGCTTTGGAAATTGGCAGGAATAGATGTAAGTGAGGAGTAATCTTATCTACAAGAAACAAAAATCCACCACCTAACGAAAATCCAACCGCTGCAGGAACCCAGGTTGGAACGGGTCCATTCTCTGCCATTTCAATTGCAGGATTTAATAACGACCAAAAACTTGCGGCAACCATTACACCTGCAGCAAAGCCAAGCATTGAATCAAGTAATTTTCTATTAACATTTCTATGGAAGAAAACGCCTGCAGCACCTAACGCTGTTAATCCCCAAGTAAATAGTGTAGCTAAAAGTGCCTGTATAACCGGATGAAAGTTTTTAAATTGATCAACCATATATCCCTTCATTTAATTTTTTGTGGAGTGGATTTAGGATACAACCTGGAAAACAGAATCTAATACAGTTCCATCTACCCATTTAACTACAGCAACAACTTTGTTCTTATTCAATTTAGGTTTTGCCGGTGCGCCACCACAAATTTCATATACTTCATCACGTATTTGTTTGATTGATTTTATTGGTAGATTTGAATTCTTAACTGCATCAATCAAATCTTTTCTTTTAGGATTTATTGCTATGCCTCTTTCCGTAATTATAACATCAACTAATTCACCCGGACCACAGAGAGTTGTAACTTCATCAAGTATAACAGGAATTCTATCTCTGAATGATGGTATTGCAAGTATAGTACATTTTGAATAAAGACAGTTCTGCCAACCGCCAATACCGTGCAGCAAATAACCGTCTGAATGAGTAACAACATTTGCATTAAAATTAATGTCAACTTCAGTCGCCCCAAGAACCGCAGCATCAACTATAGAAGCAAAATTACCTTTACCGTGAAAATTATAACTTGTGAATGGAGAAGTGTTCTGGTGTCTTGGATTTTCTCTCATCGAACGAACACCTTCAAGATCGAATGTCTGACCATCAAGTATATAATTTGTTAAACCTTCTTCCAAAAGCTGTACTAAATATTTTGTACTTCCACCTCTAACAAAACTTGCTTTAACACCTTTAGCTTTCATTCTTTCTTTTAAGTAAAGTACGAATGCTAAGTTAGTACCGCCTGAACCAGCTTGAAACGAGAAACCATCTTTCATTATTCCTGCTTCTTCTATAAACTGGGCAACATATTCTGCTATAAGAAGTCTATCCGGACTTTTAGTAATTTCTGTTGTGCCGGAAACAATTTTTGTTGCATCACCAAGTGAATCTATCTGAACAACATAATCGACATTATTTCCCTGAATTTGCCATGGAATGCAAGGGAATGGAACAAGATTATCTGTTACAACAATTACTTTATCAGCGTATTCGGAATCTGCCAGAGCAAAGCCAATTAAACCGCAAGCAGATTTACCTGTAACGCCATTTGAATTACCAAACGGATCTGAAGTTGGAGCAGCAATAACTGCAATATCAACATGAACTTCGCCATCCTGAACTGCCTGGTATCTTCCTCCGTGTGAACGAAGCACACCAATACCTTTCATCTTTCCTTCGGTAGTAAATCTACCGAGCGGTCCGTTCATACTGCCTTCAATGTGATGAATCGTTCCGTCTTCAAGATATTTAATCAAATGCTGATGGCAGGGGAATGATGCAGAAGGAAACCAGCGAATATTTTTTACACCCATCTGTTTAATCGTATCGAATAAAAGATTTGTAAGCACATCACCATTTCTTAAATGATGATGCGTTGATATGGTCATTCCGTCTTTTAATCCGGCTTTCTTTAATGCTTCTTTAAGGTTCTTAACAACCTTATTTCCATCGGCAGGATAATCAATGCATGTTCTGATTGGCGGTTTGGCTTTAACACCTGTTGGCTTGAATTTATTAACTCCTTTAAAAGGGATTTCTTTTCTTCCATTTACCTGAACGGGGACTAATCTTCCGGCAGCATTCTTAACTAGCTTCATGTTCTACTCAATAATATTTATAAAATTTTAACAAAGAGAATGATTCTCTCATAGTTATTTATTTATCCGAGTTACTCAGTGGTAACCCGGTTGTAATTCAATAGTAACTCTATTGTAACTCAGTAGTAATTCATTAGTAACTCTATTGTAACTCAATAGTAACTCTATTGTAATTCAGTTGTAACTCAATTGTAATTCAAACTTTTTCAATTTGTTTTGAAGTTACAGCTATATAATTATTCAGCTTTACAGCAATATTTTTAATTTCTTTCTGAAATTTTTCAAATTCATCAATATCAATTAAGTGACGATTGTTTGCTTTTGTTAACCATGTTTTAGTTTCATATAAAGAACCACGTGAATAATAACTAAACTGTTTTGATTCTTTATAATAGTATCTTCCAAACCCTTCACTTAGGTTTGCAGCTATAGAATCTGCAGCTTTCACCAATTGCTTTCCAATAGTGTCTTTTTCAAAATAATTCCACTTCACAACAATATTCCAAATTCTCTCTGCTATTTCCATCGCTAATTGATACACTTGTAATTCTTCCAATTCCATTTTAGACCTCTCATTA
>CAZIDB010000368.1:0-2857 GCA_964537965.1 uncultured Melioribacter sp.
AAAATTATGAAGGATAGATTCTCTGCAAAGAAAGCAAAATCAATGATGTTGAGATTCCATACTCAAACTGCTGGTTCTACATTAACGGCGCAGCAAGTAGATAATAACATCGTTCGTGTTACTATCCAAACACTTGCAGCGGTTCTTGGTGGAACACAAAGCTTACATACAAATTCCCGTGATGAAGCACTTGCACTGCCGACTGAAGATTCCGTTAGAATTGCATTGCGTACACAGCAGATTGTTGCAAATGAAAGTGGTGTAATAAATACCATCGATCCACTTGCAGGTTCTTATTATGTTGAAACGTTAACAGATCAGATTGAAAAAGAAGCTGAAGAATATATTAAGAAGATTGATGCAATAGGCGGAATGATTGAAGCAATTGAACAGGGTTATGTTCAAAGTGAAATTCAAAGAGCTTCATATCAGTTTACTCAGGAAATGGAAAAGGGTGAAAGAATTATTGTAGGTGTAAATAAATTCCAGATTAAAGAAGGAGAACCGAAAGGTTTGCTTAAGATTGATATGAAGGCACAGGAAGACCAGCTTAAATTCTTAGGTAAGATTCGTGCTGAAAGAAATAATGCTGAAGTAGGAGATAAACTTGCAAAGCTGAAGAAAGCAGCTGAGGGTGAAAGCAATTTAATGCCTTTCATTATTGATGCTGTTAAAGCTTACGCAGGAATAGGAGAAATATGCAATACGATGAGAGTAGTATTTGGAGAATATAAAGAAAACGTAGTTGTATAGAACTGAGAATGAAGAACTAAGAGTGAAGAGTTTAAGATTAGTTTAATTCATCACTCTTCGCTCTACACTCTAAACTAAATAGATGGAGAAATAAAAATGAACATTTCACACATAGAACATATCGGAATTGCGGTTAAAAATCTTGAAGAATCGATTAAATATTATGAAAATATCCTGGGATTAAAATGTTACGCTGTTGAAGAAGTTGTTGATCAGAAAGTAAAGACAGCTTTTTTTATGGTCGGTCAGACAAAAATAGAACTGCTTGAATCAACCGCACCTGAAGGACCTATTGCTAAGTTTATTGAGAAAAAAGGTGAAGGCATTCATCATCTTGCATTTGCATGCAATAATCTTTCAGACACTCTGAAAGAAGTTGAAGGAGAAGGAATTCAGTTGATTGATAAAACTCCGCGTAAAGGAGCAGAAGGATTAGACATAGCGTTCCTTCATCCCAAATCTACCGGTAGTGTATTAACAGAATTATGTGAACACAAATAAATCCTGATTTAGGATTACAGAAAAAATTTTCAAATTGAAATAAATATTATTCAGGAGTAAAGATGGCAATTGAAGACAAAATTAAAGAACTAAGTGATATGCGTGATAAGGCGCGGCTTGGCGGTGGCGAGAAAAGAATTGAATCCCAACATAAAAAAGGGAAATACACTGCGCGCGAAAGAATTGAGATGCTACTTGATGAAGGCAGCTTTGAAGAATTCGATATGTTTGTTTCTCACCGTTGTATTGATTTTGGTCTTAAAGGACAGGATTATTTATCTGACGGTGTTGTTACCGGTTATGGTACAATAGACGGAAGATTAGTATACGTTTTCTCACAGGATTTTACAGTCTTCGGCGGCTCTCTTTCAGAAATGTACGCCATGAAAATTTGTAAGGTAATGGATAAAGCTATGAAAGTCGGCGCTCCTGTAATAGGTATTAATGATTCTGGTGGTGCACGTATACAGGAAGGTGTTAAAAGCCTTGGCGGGTATGCAGAAATATTTCAAAGAAATATTATGGCAAGTGGAGTAGTTCCACAAATATCCGCAATCTTTGGTCCTTGTGCAGGTGGCGCAGTTTATTCTCCCGCTTTAACAGATTTTTCAATTATGACAAAAGATACTAGCTACATGTTTGTAACTGGTCCTAAAGTAGTTAAGACGGTAACAGGTGAAACAGTAACTGATGAACAACTTGGTGGGGCAATGGTTCACGGATCAAAATCCGGTGTTGTTCATTTTGTTGCAGATGATGAGCAGGAAGGAATTCTTTTAATAAGAAAACTACTTAGTTATATGCCTCAGAATAATCTTGAAGAACCACCAATTATTCCTTGCGATGATCCTATTGAAAGAATTGAAGATGCTTTGAATGATGTTATTCCTGCTGATCCTTCCAAACCATATGATGTAAGAGATGTAATTCATCTTATAACTGATTATAATGAATTTGTTGAAGTACAAAGACATTATGCCCCGAATATTATAATTGGTTTTGCCCGGTTCAATGGTCAGTCTGTTGGTATTGTTGCAAACCAGCCAAGCTACCTTGCAGGAGTACTCGATATTAATTCGTCCCGTAAAGCGGCAAGATTTGTCCGCTTCTGCGATGCATTTAATATTCCAATCGTTACTTTAGTTGATGTTCCGGGATTCTTGCCGGGTACAGCACAGGAATATGGTGGAATTATTATACACGGTGCAAAATTACTTTATGCTTACGGTGAAGCTACTGTGCCTAAAATAACCGTTATCCTTCGGAAAGCTTATGGTGGTGCTTACGATGTTATGGGATCAAAGCACTTACGCGGAGATATCAATTATGCATGGCCTACTGCAGAAATTGCTGTTATGGGTCCCAGAGGTGCAATTGAAATCCTCCATAATAAAGAGCTTTCTGAAATTACAGACGATAAGGAAAGAGTTGAATTCCTTAATAAGAAAGAAGAAGAATACCGTAATAAATTTGCTTCTCCTTACGTAGCTGCGAAATATGGATTTATTGATGATGTAATTGAACCAAGAAACACAAGGTTCAGAATCATTAGGGCACTTCAATCTTTGGCTACTAAGAAAGATGCAATGCCTCCAAAGAAACA
>CAZIDB010000369.1:0-2852 GCA_964537965.1 uncultured Melioribacter sp.
TGAGGTTGAAGGTGTATGATATTCTTGGTAAAGAGATTGCAACACTTGTAAATGAGGAAAAACCCGCAGGTGAATATGAAGTACAGTTCGACGGAAGCAATTTAACAAGCGGAATATATTTCTACCAGCTTAAATCCGGGGATTATA
Organism: uncultured Melioribacter sp.; assembly: GCA_964537965.1. Lineage (GTDB taxonomy): Bacteria > Bacteroidota > Ignavibacteria > Ignavibacteriales > SURF-24 > SURF-24. The sequence continues at coordinate 148 of CAZIDB010000369.1, forward strand.
TTGAAACTAAAAAATTCGTTTTGATGAAATAAAAAATTCTGTTATCATTCCTGAAGTTTTTTCATCAAATTCCGGAATTCTATGAAAGGCGGTCTTAAGAATTTCTTCTACCCCGAATCAATCTGTATTGTCGGGGCTTCATCCAAAGTTAAAAGCATTGGGTACGAGCTTCTAAGAACAATTCTTTTCTACGGTTATAAAGGGAAAATATTTATTACCAATCCGAATGCAGAAAGTATACTTGGTCTAAAATGCTATCCTGATATTCCTTCAATTGAAGAAAATTTTGATCTTGCCATCATCCTGGTGCCCAAAAGGTTTGTGGAACAAGCGGTTGACGATTTAATAAGTAAGAAGGTTAAAGCTATCGTTCTTATTACGGCAGGCTTTAAAGAAACCGGTGCGGAAGGAGAGGAGATTGAAAAAAGAATTCTTGCAAAAGCAAAAGCGGCAGATGTAAGATTGGTTGGTCCTAACTGTATGGGCGTTATTAATACTCTTGATGATGTAAAACTTAATGCAACGTTTGTTGCGGAAGAACCGGAAGCTGGCTCAACAGGATTTCTTTCACAGAGCGGTGCGCTTGGTGCGGCAATCTTAAATTCACTGCGCGAGACGGATATTAAATTTGCTCATTTCATAAGTGTTGGTAATAAGGCAGATGTAAACGAGAATGATGTAATTGAATACTGGCAGGAAGATGATAATATAAAAATTATAACTTTATACCTTGAAAGTTTTGTTGATGGTGAAGAGTTCATTAAAAAATTTATTGATGGAAGAGTAACCAAGCCGGTGGTTGTTCTTAAAGCAGGCAAAACTTCAGGGGGAATGAAAGCAGCCTCTTCCCATACCGGTGCACTTGGCAGCAGCAATAAAGTTGTTGATGCAGTCCTTGACCAGTTTGGAATTATCCGGGCAGATAATCTGAATGAACTGTTTAACACAGCAAAAGGATTTGAAAATTTTAAGCTTCCAAAAGGAAATAGAATAGCGGTAATTACAAATGCCGGCGGACCGTCAATATTAACGGTTGATTCACTTGAAGAAGAAAATCTTTTGCTTGCAAATTTTTCTGAAGAAACAAAACTAAAACTTCGCGAAGTAGTTCATCCTGAAGGAAGTATAGGAAATCCGGTTGATCTATTACCGGGCGGTACCGCCGAGAATTACAAGTTAGTAAATGAAATTGTGTTGGCTGATCCGAATGTTGATGCGGTAATATCTATTTTTGTTGAACCCGTGATGGTTCAGCCAATGAGCGTAATAGAGGCAATTAATTCAATTGAATCTGAAAAACCTATCTTCCAGGTTTGTATGCCTATGCCTGAATTCTGGAGTGAGTACAGGAATAAATCAATTACTCAAAAGCCAATCTTTAAAGATCCTGAGGAACCTGCAGAGATAATTTCAAACCTTCTTTTTTATTCTAAGAAACATGAGCAAAGAAGCAATTCAATTAAACGACAAGTTAAAAGCGAGATTATAAGGAAAGATTATCCGTCGGGATTTCTATCTGCTGAACATTGCAAGAAAATTTGTGAGGAATACAATATTCCAATGATCAGAACTTTGATCGTTAAACCATACGAGCTTCATATGCTCTATCAGCAGAGCGATCCTGAAAAGCCGGTTGTTCTTAAAGGCATTAACGAAAGTGTTGTACATAAATCTGAATTCAACGCCGTAAAACTAAATCTTCGCACAAGAGAAGAAGTTTCAAATGCTGCATCAGAAATTGCAGGCGAATTTAAAAAGCATGGTTTTATTGTTGATGATTATATTATTCAGCCGTTTGTAAAAACCAAACATGAGCTGCTTATCGGTGGATTCCGTGATCCTTCGTTTGGTCCTATGATAATGTTTGGAAGCGGTGGGAAATATGTGGAAGTATTTCAGGATACTATAATCAAATCTGCTTATTTAATTCCTGATGATATTGATGAGATGATTAACAAAACAAAAATCGGGAAGATCCTTAACGGAGTTAGGGGCGAAAAACCTGTTGATCTTGTAAAGTTGAAATCAATAATTCTTTCGGCGGCACAAATGCTTTTAGATCACGACGAGATAACCGAATTTGATATCAATCCTTTATCTGTTGATGAGAACAATTCCTTTATGGCAGTAGACGTCAGGATAAGGATAAGTTAATTACAGCTCTTTATTTCGTAATTGATGTTATAGAGCGTACGAGATTTAGCTTTATGTTATAATCCAATGGATCTAATGGTTTAAAATTTTCCATTCCGCCTTCCGGTGGTTTCCTGTTGCTGCCGCTTCTTTGACCACCCATACCGCCGCCTGGTCCCATACCTCTTTTACCTCCTCTATTCATTTCACTTTTTTCTGTCTTCAAAGTTATTTCTATTTGATCGCCGGCATTTGCATCAACACAATATTCACCTTTGCAAAAATCCTTTAATGCAATTCTCATCTCATAAACAAATTCTTCATTATGAAAGCCAAGTTTTATTTCCAATCCCTCTTTATTGATAAGCGGTAAAGCGGTTAACGGGAATAAATCTTTGTTTACAATAAGAATTTCCGTTTGCTTTGAAGCGGCTTCCTTTAGCAGTTTATCGGGATTCTCATTCATCCAACCGCCTAACATTTGTGGTTGTATTCCGGCTTCCTGATTATTAGCCGCAATTGGATATTTTATTCCAATGGTCTTTTTGCTGTTAGTTGGAGATTTAATCCAT
>CAZIDB010000370.1:0-2826 GCA_964537965.1 uncultured Melioribacter sp.
AAAAGATAAAATTGGAAATTGGTTATCGGGAATTGGTTATTCATCATTCAAACAGAGAGAGTAATTCGATTGTAAATCAATGGTGATTAAATTGTCATAAAGTAGTTACTAAGTTGATAATGGAAGGTTAAGGTAAAACTTCATTATTCAATGTTCGATATTCATTATTATGCAAGGTTGTTTCGATACGCCCGTTTAAATCGGGATACTCAACAACCGAATTTCGATACATAAAATAAAAAGGTTACCGAGTAATCCGATGTAATCGGATGTATCGAGGTAACCGCTATATAAGTTGCTGAGTTAATTCGGCTGCCAAGGTTCCACCTTAACAGAATGAAAAGGCAAAGGCGAAGAAGTCAGAAATTCAATTGGAAATTAGAAAATGGTAATTGGAAATTTTGGTAGGCTTTAAGTGAAGTTAATTTGTTATTCATTATCGAAAGGTGACTTGCACCCTTGCATTTTGCAATCTTGCATCTTATATGGCTGTCAAGGTCTCATCAATGTCTAAAAATCTGGCAGATTATGACCTTTTATATATTTTTGGACTAAGATAAGTTTTTAATTTGTTCGTTATTTATTCTTTTCATTTAAGGGATAATAAAACTATTTTTGCAAAATAAAATTTCTGAAACTGATGAAAAAATTATTCTACCTGTTTCTTATTGCAATATGTCTCTCTGGTTTAGTCCCTGCCCAAACAGGAACACTGCGCGGTACAGTTGAAGACTCAACAAGCGGCGAAGCTTTGCCTTATGCAACAATTCTTATTGAAGGCACAAAGATAGGAATTTCTACAGATATTAACGGAAACTTCACTTTGCCTTCAATTCCTGCCAATAAAGATCTGAATGTACTTATCTCTTATGTTGGTTATTTACCAAAAACTATAGTTATAAACTTAAAGCCGGGGAAAATTACTCAGCAAAATATTCTGCTTATTCCTGCCCGGTTACAACTGCAGGAAATAGAAGCCGTAGGTAAAAGAATTTCTAAAGAGAAAGAAACCGATCTTGGTCTGCAAAGAATGACTGTTAAAGAACTTGAACTTCTGCCTAAAGGAGTTGAAACAGATATAATGCGTTCACTGCAGCTACTGCCCGGTGTTAAATCATCAGGAGACGTTAGCGCCAGGTATTATGTAAGAGGCGGAGGAAGTGATCAGAATCTGGTTTTACTTAACGGAGTATCAGTTTATAATCCGTTCCATGCTATGGGCTTGTTCAGCGTAATTGATCCTGAAATGATTAATGTTGTTGAATTATATAAAGGTGGTTATACTGCAGAATATGGTGAAAGGCTTTCATCTATTTTAAACCTTGTTACAAAAAACGGAAACAGGAACAGGTACACAGGCTCAGCTAATTTAAGTATGCTTACTTTGAAAGGTTCAGTTGAAGGACCGATTCCTAACGGATCATTTATTGTTACAGGAAGAAAGAGTTTGTTTAATGATGTTCTTAAGAAATTCACTAATTACAAAGATGCGCCTTTCAACTTTTATGATATTTCCTTTAAGGCAAATTATGCTACCAAAGACGAAAAGACTTTGAGCAAGATTTCTGTTTTTGGATTTAACAGCAACGATAAGCTTTTACAGGAAAGTATTTCTAAAGAAGATTTTAAATGGTCGAATAACCTGTACGGAGCAACATGGTTCCAGGCATGGGAAAGTCCGCTCTATTCGGAAATGACTGTATCTTACAGCGGATTTGACGCCGAGGTTTTTCCAAAACAAAGCAAGGCGCTTGGTAGAAAAAATAAAGTTGAAGACATTACTCTAAGAATGGATTTTACGTACGTCTACGATAGCCGGGATGAGTTAAAGGTTGGTTATTATGTTAAATCATTTAAGAGCGATTATTATTTTGAAAACCTGAGGAATATTAAAACAACCATAACAGATAAAGGAGCAAACATAAGCGCATACGGAAAATACAGGCTTCTCCGTTTTGAATCCTTTATTGCGGATGCCGGTTTAAGGTTTAATGCTGCACCGCTTGCAGATAATAACAACACTCGAATTGAACCAAGAATAAACACAAAAATTAATATTAGCCCGCTGTTTTCACTTAAACTTGCATGGGGAATTTATTCTCAGGAAATGGTAACCCTTTCAGATGATAATGATATCATTTCTTTATTTGAACCATGGATAATTGTTCCTGATTACCTTACAGCTCCTTCTGCAATACATTATGTTGCTGGAGCGGATATTAACCTGTCAGATAAACTTGCGCTTAATGTTGAAACGTACTACAAGAAAATGAAAAATATAAACGAGTTTAATTATGAAAAGGTAAATTCTGATGATCCGGACCTTCTTGCAGCAAGCGGAGAATCTTATGGCTGGGAATTTATGCTTCAATATCTTGATCCCAGGTTAATGGCGTCTGTTGGATATTCTTTAAGCTGGGCGTATAAGCAATCGGCAGATGGATGGCTTTATTATCCGCGTTACGATTCACGTCATTCAATCTCAGTTTTATTAAGCTATAACTTTGGCAATAACTGGAATGCCGGCGCGACGTGGACGTTAAGCACCGGTCAGCCTTTTACACAAATAGAAGGTTTTTATGATAAGCTCTATTTCGATGATCTTTATACAATGTGGTTCATATTTGAAAATTACCAGCCGTATACAATCTTAGCTGATAGAAATCTTGGAAGGCTGCCGTATTATCACAGGCTTGATTTAAGTTTAACAAAGAAGTTTAGTATTGCATTTACAGATTTATCACTAAGTGTAAACGTAATAAATGTATACGACAGGAAGAATTTATTTTATCTTGAAAAGGGAACAGGCAAAAGAGTTAATATGCT
>CAZIDB010000371.1:0-2808 GCA_964537965.1 uncultured Melioribacter sp.
AGCTTTAATCAGTCTGAAGTTTTGACAGGATTGAATTGAATGTCGGATGAATTCTTAACTGCCGTCATCCGAAGAATCATCAACGAATACTACTTCGAATTTCTTCGTCGGAAAATCAATTTCACCTAAAGAAATTAATAATGCTGTCAAATTCTTTCTTTCATTTTTAACAGCAATTATAATTGAAATGTTTACTTCAGATTCAATTTGATCAGATGATTTCGTAAATAAAGTCTTAAGTCCATATAACAGAAAAAGATTTAAAATCAGAAAGGTTAGGACGACTATAGCTATTATACTTAGAATCATTTATACCTGAATAAAACTTTAAAACCTTGGGTGAAATTTAATAAATGATTGGTAAAATATTGTCAGTTTTTGGAAAATATATTTTCAGAAGAATTTTACGCTTCAGGAAACAGTTCATTTTTGGCAAAATTATTTAAAAATAATTTGTTTCTTATAAAACGAAAATTATATATATTCAAGTCCATAAAAAAGCTTCCTTTGTCCATAATTTTAATTTTATATATAGTAATGGAAGGAGTTATTTAATGAAACGATTTATACTTTTCTTCGCTCTACTCTTCTCAACTCAATTTCTTGCACAATCAGTATTCTTCGAGAGTTTTTCCTATGATGCCGGTACCTTATTAACCGGGACTCCGGGTTATACTGTTAGCTCAGGTACTACTAATGTCTTAACGGTTGGTACGCCCGGTCTAACATTTCCTAATTACCCTGGTGTTGCAGGAAATGCGCTCCCGATGGTAAGTACGGGAGAAGATGTTTACAAGGCTTACACACCTGTGTCCGCAGGTAGTGTTTATCTTTCATTCCTGCTGAATGTTACAGCAGCTCAGACAGGTGATTATTTCATTGCGCTTTCCCAATCTTCCTCACAAACTAATTATTATGCTCGTTTGCATATAAAAGCTTCTGGTGCAGGATATGTGATGGGCATAAGCAAAAATAATGAAGTCAGCGGTGGAGCCTTGTATGGTGCATCCGAATTAGTATTTAACCAAACCTACCCTGTTGTTGTAAAGTATACATTCAATACTGTAGATGCAACAGATGACGCGATTAGCGTTTATGTAATTAAAGATGCAACCTGGCCGGAAGTTGAACCTGCAACTCCTGAGGTTGGTCCATATACATATGCTGGAAAAGCCGATGCTGCTGATTTAGGATATATAACATACCGTCAGGGAAGTTCAACAGCAGGAGCTACATTAGCAATTGACGAAATCAGAATTCGTACAAACTGGTTGGAAAACGGGTTAGCAGGAACATTTTATATTGGTGCTCCTGGGACAAAGCCTGGTGGCGGAGATCCAAATTTTGCTACCTTAAAAGCAGCAGTTGATTCCTTAAATAAATCGAAATTAATTGGCAATTGTACTTTTTATATTACAAGTGATATAACTGAGACCTCATATTCAAACCTTACAGTTAATACCAATGGAAATATTCTTACATTCAAACCTGCTCCGGGAGTTGCCCCAACAATTTCTCTTGCTGGTTGTGTTACAACTTCCGGATCATATCAATATTCTGGTATTGGAGTTAATGCTGTAAGTAATTTGGTTATTGATGGTTCAAATACTGAAGGTGGTACTACAAAAGACTTGACTTTGAAAATGACAGATGGTACCAATGGAAGAATCATTATCACTCTTTACGGCAACTGCGATAATGTTACAATAAAAAATTCAAATCTTATCTGGCAAGCCCCAATGTCTTCTGCAAATACTTCATCAGGTATTTATGCAAACGGGCAGTCATCTGGCGCTGTTGATAACCTGTTAATTGAAAACAATTCAATTGGTGATACAACAAATATTCCTTACTACTGTGTACGTATAACCGGTGGCAGTACAGGTCCTGTTTATTGTACAAATGTTTTAGTAAAAAATAATATTGTAAATGCTCAGATGAGAGCAATTTATTTTTACTACGTTGGATCCGGAACAACAACTTCTGAAATTCACGGAAACACTATTGCAAATGTTTCTAAAACTATTTCCGGTTATGTTGTATGGGGAATATTATTGAATACTTACGGTGGTACCATTAATATTTGCGATAATCACCTGAATAAGATGAGAGATTATACTACTGATGCCCAGGGATTTTATGCTATCGGTACTTTAGGCGGTCAGAGTGGAGTTAACCTTAATATCTATAATAATTTCCTTGGTGGTGATTTCCAGCATTTAGGTACTGGTACACCAACAAATCTGGACATTATATCATTCCAGGATGCTGCAAAAAATGCTTCGATTAAAATTTATTATAACACTATAGTCTTTAATGCGATGGCAAAAACAGCGACCGGTAGAATGACTTGCCTAAGCTTTAATCCGGATACAACAACAACATTTGACATCAAGAACAATATTTTTGTTAATCTTAAGGATGCTGCTGTTGCACGTGCAATTCATTTTGGCGGTACAAAAACAACATTTACTGCCAATAATAATGATTACTATGTTGCGGGACCTACCGCTACAATAGGTTATTATAATGCACTTACTCAAACTACATTGGCTGACTGGCAGTTAGCTTCTGGTCAGGATGCAAATAGTATTAGTGTTGATCCTGGTTTAGTTTCTGAAACTGATTTTCATTTAACCTCGAATACATCACCTGTTATTGGTAAAGGCATTGCAATTGATTTCATTTCAAAAGATATAGATGGACAGGATAGAGATAATCCTTCTGAACTTGGCGCAGATGAACTTCCTGGTGTTGTTCCTGTTGAGTTAGTTGCTTTCAATGCTAAGTTTGCAGAAGATGCAGTTA
>CAZIDB010000372.1:0-2791 GCA_964537965.1 uncultured Melioribacter sp.
AAAAAACTCAGAGGATAAAATCCTTGCATAGTACAAGTAAAAATACGGCCGCATGATTTTATGGATAAACTAAAGCTTTCCTCTATAATTGTTGCCAAGAATGAAGAGAATAATATTGGCAGATGTATTGACAGCCAGATGGATTGCATTGATGAAATTATTGTTATGATTGATGCTTCTTCTACAGACAAAACCGAGGAGATTGTTAAAAGCAAAAAGGTTACTTATTATTCTGTCAAATGGCAGGGTTATGCTAAAACCAAACAGCTTGCACTTGAGAAAACATCAAACAACTGGGTGCTGTGGATTGATGCCGACGAATCTTTAACTCCCGAAATAAAAGCCGAGTTAAATGCGTTCAAATATACTTCACCAAAATATGCGGCTTATTCTGTGGCAAGAAGAGCTTTCTTTTTAAATAAGTGGATTAAACACAGTGGTTGGTACCCGGCAAGAGTTACACGCCTGTTTGATAAAAGCAAAGCAAGATTTAATGATAATAACGTTCATGAAAATCTTGTTGTTGAGGGTGAAACCGGAAAACTTGCAAATGACCTTAACCACTGGACTGACCCAACGATTGAACATTACCTGAAAAAGTTTAATGAATATACTTCACTTGCCGCTAAAGATTTATACGACAAGGGAAAACCGGTTTCCGTAATTGATTTAATTCTTCGCCCGTTTTTAATGTTCTTGAAGATGTACTTTATAAAACTTGGATTTCTTGACGGTGTTCACGGCTTTATACTTGCTGTTTTTTCTTCGGCGTATGTTTTTACCAAATACGTAAAGCTCTGGCATTTAAGAAAAGCCAATTGAGTTTGTGGTTACAAATTCACATTTTGTTACTGTAATTGAAATAATAATAAATCCGGGATTCAAATATGGATGAAGCAACGCAGGAATTTTTATTCATGAAATTAATCTTCCAGGTGCAGCAGCTTGGATTTATGGGTCTTGGCAAATTGAAAAATCCGGTTTCTTTACAAGCGGAAATAAATATTTCTCAGGTTAAATTGTGTATTGAAATGCTTGAGATGATTAAACTAAAAACCAAAGGAAATCTTTCTGAGAAAGAAGGACATTATTTGGATGAAGTGATAAGAGAAATGAAAATTAGTTTTGTGAGCATTTCAAAAACAGCTTAATAAAAGCAAGATAAAATAAATTGATTGATAGATTATGCGCATAGGAATTATACCAAACACTTCTAAAGAGAATATCGTCCGGGTAGTCTCATCCTTTTCAACTCTGCTTAAGAAATATGAATTTGAGCATCAGCTCAGTGATTCATTTCTTGAAATTAAAGAAAAATTACCGCCGGAGATTTTGGAAATTAATTTTCTTCCTTTGGAGGAGTTGTTTAAACAAAGTGATCTTGTAGTTTCAATCGGCGGAGATGGTACAATGCTTACCACTGCTCACGTTGCAATAAATTACTCAACGCCAATTATGGGGTTAAACATCGGTAAACTCGGCTTTCTTGCCGAGTATGATCTGGAAGGCATTGAATTTCTTTTACAGGACTTAAGAAATAATGATTATTTAATTGAGGAAAGAATTGTGCTGGAAGCCGATTGCCTGCGGTGTGTTGATAAAAAAATGTTTTCAATTAACGACGTGGTAATTGATAAAGGCGGCTGGCCCAAGATGGTTGAGATTACAATAAGAGTTGATGAAAATTATGTTACAACTTTCTCTGCAGACGGTTTGATACTTGCAACGCCTACAGGCTCCACGGGTTATTCGTTGTCTACAGGCGGGCCTGTAATAGATCCTAAATCCGATGTGATTGCTTTAAGCCCTATTTCTCCGCACACATTAAATATGCGTCCCATTGTTCTGGCAAGTAATCAAAAGATATATATTAATGTTAAATCTCAGCATTCGGCAGTTTATATAAACTGCGATGGGCAGCGTGTTCACAGTACTCCGCCGCCGCTTGATATTGTTATTTACAAAAGCGATAAGAAAGTTAGGCTCCTCAGAACGAAATCAATAAACTACTTTAAAATATTAAGAGAAAAATTATCCTGGGGATTAGATGTCCGACGTGGTCTGATTCTATAATCCGTAATTAGAAATGGTTATTTAAAATCGGATATTGGTCATTCAACATTAATAAAAAACTCTGAATATCGGATACTAAATATTGAATTAAGAATCTGAACCCACACCTTTTTCTCTTCCTACTAAAAGAGTGCGGGATAGAAGGTGAGTTGAAAGGATTTATAATTACTATAATTTTTTATGCAGGGAATTATAAGATGAAAAAAATTCTTTTATTTGTTTTGCTTACTTTAAATTCAGTTTTTCCGCAAGAGAAGTATAAAACTATTACTGATGAAAAATCGGGCAAGGCAATGCTTGTTGGAGAAATTACAAGAGAAGCTTTTAATGATACAAGTTTTGCATGGTGGTTTAATTCTGAATATGAAAATTATTCTCTGGATAAAGCAGCTCTCGATAGCATTGCCATTAAATCTGCAGATGTTAAAATTGTTATTGTACTTGGGACATGGTGCAGCGATAGCAGAAGGGAAGTGCCACGATTTTTTAAGATTACCGATTCCTTAAAAATTACAGCGGACAGAATAAAACTTATTTCCGTGGACAGATACAGGAAAGATTTATACGGTGAAGTTGACAGCCTGAATATTGAATTGGTGCCGACAATTATTTTTTACAGAAATGAAAATGAAATAGGAAGGATAACTGAAGCACCGATAGAAACACTTGAGAAAGATTTTAATAAAATTGTATGGAAGGAGTGAGAAGAAAAATAATT
>CAZIDB010000373.1:0-2774 GCA_964537965.1 uncultured Melioribacter sp.
GCAATTCAATACCTGATGTTTGAGATTTTTCCCGACCCAGTTTATGTTGCCGATCCATCATCAGGTTCAGTCCACAACCGCGGTGGTGCAATAGATTTATCAATAGTTGATTTATCAACCGGTAAAGAATTATTAATGCCAACTGAATTCGATTGGTTTGGTGAAGAAGCAAGCCATACCTATAATAATCTTCCTGCAGAAGCAATTGCTAACAGATCGCTTCTTCTTAATATGATGACAAATGTAGGCGGATTCAGTAAGTATGATTCCGAATGGTGGCACTATACTTATCCCGGTTCAAGCAGTTACCCACTCTTAGATTTCCAGATGAAGTAAGGAGAAATGGAAATGAGAAAAATATTTTTCCTTCTTAACTTAATAATCATTTCATCCTTCATTTCTCCGCTTAACGAGGTTAACGCTCAGGATGAATTTGTTGTTAATACTTATTTAGATTCAACACAACGTGATCCGCAGATTGCAGCAGTGCCATCTGGTGAGTATATGGTTATCTGGACTTCTATAAACCAGGCTTCGGGCAATTCCAAAGGAGATATTTATTTCCAGTTATTTGATCACGATAACAGTAAAGTTTTTCCGGAAGAAAGATTTAATACAGATTCACGGGGGAACCAGGAAAAGCCGGCATTGGCTGTTAATAAAACTGGAATTTATGTGGCTGCATGGCAAAGCTTCTCAAATCCCGATTCGGCTTATGATATTAAAGCAAGAGTTTACAGTCCAATCTTTTCTTCTATAACAACTGAATTTGTTGTTAACACGACAATCGCAAATTCGCAGGCAGATCCTGATGTTGATATTTTTGATGACGGTTCGTTTGTTGTAGTTTGGGATTCATGGGATCAGGACGGAAGCGACAGAGGTGTTTATGCACAAATCTATAAAAACAGGTTTGAAAAAAACGGGAATGAATTTCTTGTTAACACAACTACCGCATACAGCCAGGCAAAACCTGCAGTTAAATATTTTCCAAATGGAAATTTCATTGTTGTATGGGAATCCTGGAAGCAGGATAATCCATCACAATCCGGTTATGGAGTGTTTGCACAAATATTTGATAAAGACGGGAATAAAATTGGAAACGAATTCCAGGTTAACACTTATGTGGATGATTACCAGTGGTTTGCTGATGTTGTAACATTTGATGATAACAGTTTTGCAGTTGCCTGGTGCAGTTGGGAACAGGATGGTTCTGACGGTGGAATTTATGTTCAGCGGTTTAACAGCAATGCAGAAAAAGTTGGTGAAGAGATTTTAATAAATAAATCTACTCCGCAATATCAATGGTTACCACGAATTGTAAAAACAAGCGGAAAAGAATTTGCGGTTGTCTGGTCAAGCTGGAAACAGGACGGAAGTCGTGAAGGTGTTTATGCTTCCCTATTTGATGAAAACGGCTTGCGAAAAACTTTCGAAACACAAGTCAATGATTATACGAAAAGTTATCAATGGGAACCGGATGTAATTGCAAAAAGTGAAAATGAACTGCTCGTTGTTTGGGCAAGCTGGAATCAATTTGGAAAAGATTATGATATTATAGGTAAGCAGATAAAACTTTATGAACCTCAGGGTTATGTTGAACCGGATTCATACAAGCATCCGTCAGGAAGAACAACTACGGAATTCGTGGTTCACATTGTTGACTCTACCAGGATTACCGGAAATACTTATGAGATGAGTTTTAGTTATGTTTCAGGTGATTCAATAATAACAACAATTAAAAATATTTCAACCGGTACTACTCCGGTTGAAAACTTTTTCTTACTGAATGCTGAAAAGGTTTTTCTTTCAACACCAATATTTGACGGTGTTCAGGTAGAATTAATTCCTGAATTAGATTTAGCTTTGGATGAGACCAATTCATATTTTATAAATCACTCCGGGACAAATATCAGTTGTACAGTCGGGCAGCCTGCATTCGGCACAAAAAAATTACCTCCGGTTGATGCAATATTAGTCTGGGGAAAGACTGACACACTTGCAAATGGAGATTATGCTTTTCCGCTTGACACGGCCTTAAACAGAAGCAACGGATTAAAGGAAATTATTGTTCCTTTCTATGCATGGGATATTACAGAGAACAAAAAAATTACAACGCTTGTATCAGAATCAACAGCAACAAAAAATAAACGGTGGAATCCGAAAGAACCAATTATCCTTATAACTCCCCCGCCGTACCAGCAGGCTACAAACAACACGTACGCACAAATCTCAACAATGTATTCAGGAGAAACTGTAATTATGCCAGATGAAGGTGATACTGTTTATGTACTGACCACTCGCCCTCTTTCTACTGAGGATAAATTCACCTTTCAGACTTCACGATCAAATATAATTTTAAGTAATGATGAAAGAATTGATTCTCCAAACAGGTACAGGTTAGAACAGAATTATCCTAATCCTTTCAATCCTGTTACAACAATAAAATTTACAATTCCCAATGTAGAGACGGGGCATGCCCCGTCTCTACAAGTAACAATGAAAATATTTGATATACTTGGCAGAGAAGTAACAACATTAGTTAATGAGAATAAAAAACCGGGCATTTATGAAGTTAAATTTGACGGAAGTAAATTTTCCAGCGGTGTTTATCTTTACACGATTGAATTTGCCAACAAAATAATCAGCAGGAAAATGATTTTGCTGAAGTAAAAATTAAGAGACTGACTAAGAAGTAACCTGAAAGTCATTACGAGGGGTGAAACGACGAAGCAATCTTTTTATTTATTGCTGAAAATGAGATCACTTCGCTT
>CAZIDB010000374.1:0-2752 GCA_964537965.1 uncultured Melioribacter sp.
TTGAGCTTAAAAGAAGGAAAGATATTTTCAGACCCGGTTACAGCACCAAAAGACGTGGCTGGGGATTGGGTTTAAGTTTATCAAAACGAATAATCGAAGGATACCATAAAGGAAAAATATTTGTTAAGAGTTCCAGCCCGGAAGGTACAACATTTAAAATAATTCTTAGGAAATAATCCCATGCGGATTTATCAGCCTTTGGCTGGGTAGAGGGGGGAGAAATTAAGACATTGCAAGCATAGTCTCTATTGGTTTTAATGCTCTTAATCTGAGTTCTTCATTCATCTCAATTCTTGGAGTAAGATTTTTCATACACAGGTAAAGATTCTCAAGATTGTTTTTTTTCATATGAGGACAGACATTGCATGAGCAACCTTCGCTCATCGGTGCTTCAACAAATATTTTCTCTGGTCTTACTTTCTTCATCTGGTGAATTATTCCCGGTTCTGTTGCAACAATGAATTTATCTGCAGGGTTTTCCTGTACATATTTTAACAAGGCGCTGGTTGACCCGATAAAATTTGCATACATCAAAAATGTATCTTCGCATTCAGGATGTGCAATAACTTTAGCATCCCGATGTTCATACATGACATCAAGTAACTTCTTTTCACTAAAATGTTCATGAACAATGCAGGAACCATTCCATAAAAGCATGTCCCGCCCGGTTTTTTTAATTAAATATTTACCAAGATTTTTATCAGGAGAAAAAAGAATTGGTTTATCCACCGGGATCTGATTAATAATTTTTTCAGCATTACTTGAAGTACAGATAATATCGCTAAGGGCTTTAACTTCCGCAGAACAATTTATATATGTAACAGCAATATGTTCAGGATGTTCTTCCCGGAATTTTTTAAAATCATTTGGCAGGCAGCTATCTGCAAGTGAGCAACCTGCTTCCATTGAAGGAATAACAACTGTCCTGTCAGGATTTAATATCTTGGCAGTTTCAGCCATAAAATGAACACCGCAAAAAACGATTACATCTGCTTCTGTAGTTTTTGCTCTTCGCGCTAATTCAAGACTGTCACCAATATAGTCCGCTAAATCCTGTATATCATCATCCTGGTAATAATGAGCAAGTATTACGGCATTAAGATCATTTTTTAATTTTACAATTTCATTACGATAGAAAGTATGTTCTTCTGCTAACATTATTCATTCTCTTTTCATTTACTTGTTACAAATTTAGCTTATATAAAAATTTTAATTCAAGACAAAAAATTATATTTAAATTAAATCGGATTCCTACATCCAAGAAAAAAGAAAAGTCGTTTTCTCAAAAACAAATAGACAAAAAAATAAAAACTTGAATTTCGGTTCAAAAATGAAAACCTTTACATGGCACTATCATTGTTTCCGCTTTTGCGCTGCTGTGAAGCAGATTAAAACATAGTTTCTCATCCCTCCTTTAAATGACAAACTATCTGCCGTGGTTGTGCCCTCTTCCACGGCAGTTTTATTTTAAAGATGTAAATAACTCCGGAATTATCAAATTGAATTGATTTATTTTGAAAGGAGCATCTTAAGCATTTTCATTTTTGATGCTGAAGGTGATGTATATTCAATTTTGCAGAAATAAATTCCGCTGGAATAACTTTGTGCATTCCATTCAATTATATGTTTACCTTTTTCATCGATATTATTTTTTAATAATTCGATCTGCTCACCAAGAACATTAAAAATTCTAACCTTCACTAAACCTGCTTCAGGTAATGTAAATTCAATATTTGTAAGCGGATTAAAAGGATTAGGATAATTCTGACACAGTAAAAATTCCCCCGGTTTATCATTTAAATTTATTATAATCTCATTTGAATAAGTGAATGATCCATCAGTATCAATTTGCTTTAAGCGATAGTTGAGTTTATTTGAAAAAGCCGGAAAAGTTTTATCAGCAAACGAATAATTCTTTTGTGAATTACTATTTCCATATCCATTTACAAATCCAATCTTTTCCCATTCTATGCCGAGCGAAGTCGAGGCACGTTCTACGTTAAACCCATAGTTATTAACTTCTGTTGCAGTCTGCCAGTTAAGAATTACTTTTTCATTTTCCAGTTTTCCATTGAAAGAAATTAATTCAACCGGTAACGGAGCTTCACCTTCTACAAAAACCGCATAGCTGCGTGCAGGTAGTTTAACATTTACTCTGTTATCAGAAGAAACTGTTAATGTTGAAAGCGTAGCATTCCCTATTTGGTCACCAAGTGTTGTTCCTGTTGAAATGTTTGTGGTATTAACGCCTACCCAACAATCCAATGCCGTACCCGCAAAATTTATTGCCACGATTACATCTTTACCGGATATTGCTCCCATAAGTTGGTATATTAGCGTTGTTGTCTCATAACCAGAAAAATAATATGGCTTCCTAGAAGTAGAACTTCTTGTTAAATATTCTCTTGATGTAGCTCCGGCAATATATTGTTGGTGAACACTTATAAGCGCATCTATCTGAGATTTTAGATTTGTGTTCGTAAAACCTGATACATTATAATAATCCGGATAAAATACGCAGGGCAAACCAACCTGGTTGTTAGTAAGGATGTATGCATAAGCAAGAATAGGATTGTTATCAACCATTTGTCCGGCATCCCTGAAATCATGATTGTTGATGAAGGTAACAACATTATATCCGCTTACACCAGCAGCATCCACCAAACTCGCATTAAAAACATTACGAACATCTTCTCCAAAGGAATCACAAGCTCTTTCTAAAGCGGCCCTTAATGAGAAGTCAAATACCCGT
>CAZIDB010000375.1:0-2704 GCA_964537965.1 uncultured Melioribacter sp.
AGGATTTATTATTACAAGAATAAAGGCAATCCTGTTTCTGCTTCTTTTCAATATGATGCTTCTTACTTTAATGGAATTCAGGTTGCAAATGGCGGGGCATCTGTATCCTTTGGCGATTTTGATAACGACGGCGATCTTGATTTTATAAGCGGTAACCTTGTTGGTAAATTAAATCTTTTCGAAAATACCGGCACAGCAGAATCCCCTTCGTTCAGATTTAAGAACTCAGCTTTGTCCGGCTTTAGTGTAGGAAGTTATTCTAAGCCGGTATTTATTGATTTTGATGGCGATAACGATCTGGATATTGTAGCGGGACAGCTTAGAGGTAAGTTAATAACTTTCATAAATAATAACGGAGTATTTAAACAGGATACATTACCATTCCATTTTGCAAATGCTGGGTGGTTAAGCGCACCTGCCTTTGCTGATATTGATAACGATGGTGATATGGATTTGTTTGTTGTGGGAGAAACTTCAGCAGATTCTAAATTCTACATTAATAATTCCGGAACGTATGTTGAAGATTATTCCTGGGTTGAGAATGTTGTAACACCGCACAGCGGGTTTCCTGTTTTTGAAGATATAGATCTTGATGGTGATTATGATTTAGTGATTGGTTCACTCTGGGGTGATATTGAATGTTATGAAAATAAGGGAAGCAAGACATTACCGGTTTGGGAGAAAAATGATTTACTCTTTGCCGGCATAGAAGTATCGCAATCTGCTGCACCGGGATTTGCTGATTTGGATAAAGATGGTAAACCGGAAATGATAATTGGTGATTACGATGGTAATTTTACGTACTTTGAAAATGCAATGGAACCAACCTCGGTTATTGATCAAAATGAAATTGTATCTGATTATAAGCTATTTCAGAATTACCCTAATCCTTTCAATCCTGTTACAAGAATAAAATATTCTATTCCTCAAGATGTTAAAGGAACAGTAAATGTAAAATTAGCTGTCTATGATTTATTGGGAAAGGTCGTTTCATTATTAGTAAATGAACCGAAAGAAGCCGGGAATTATGAAGTTGAGTTTAATGCATCCGAGTTATCAAGTGGTGTATATTTTTATAAATTAGAAACTGGCGGATTTAGTTCAACAAAGAAATTAATCCTTATGAAATAAATCGATTAAGGGGCGAAGTAATATCGCCCCAATCTTTTTACCAGGCATAACCAATATCGAACCTAAGTGCGGGTGCGGTTCCGTTGTAATAATCTAAGTCACCTTCTTCCTTACCAAAGAAATAATAATCCAACCCAATGCCCAACCCAATTGCAAAATCTTCACCGGGGAACCATTGCCAGCCAAGCAATGCGCCGGCAGATACTATTGATACTTCTTCTAACACATTATATGAAAAGTTTGGCGCAATATAAAAACCACGTAATGATCTTTCCTTTGGATAAAATCTTAACTCTGTATTTATACCAAAACCGTCAATGCCTTTAATGGTTGGTGTTTGCAGCCCAAATCCTAATGCAACTGAATTATTTAATGAGTGATAAAACGAAAGGTTGTAAAAGAAAAAAAACTTTAAAGGGTTAATTGTGATCATATTTGTCCGGGGAGTAACATCTTCAGTAATAACTAAAGCTTCCTTAGTAATTTCCTTACCTGTTGAATCCTTTTCAATTCGTTTTTCTTTTGTAATTATTTGTCCAAAAGATAAAGCAGATAAAATAAGCAGCAGCATCAGTGTCTTCATCAGAATTTCCCTTAAATAATTCTGGGTGTAAATTAAACGTTGATTCAGACTAATTCAAGTGGAATTATCTGTGGGAAATTTACAATTTCAAAAGAGTTAAAAAGAATGACTACCTAAAATCATTTAGGATTAAAACAATTATGTAATGTGTCTTTCCGGAATTTAATCAATCATTTAAAATGCTAAGGAGTTCTTTTAAGTCACTTATCTCAAAAGTAATCTCAACTTCCTGGTCAATTGATTTTCCGGACGGATTATACCAGCAGGTATCTATTCCAAAATTGTTTCCTGCTTTAATATCGGATGAGAGACTATCTCCAATAATCAGCATTTCAGTTTTATTGGCCGAATCCATTTTACTTGTTGCATACTCAAGCATTTTCGGATCAGGTTTTGCATAACCGATTTCCTCGGAAATAATTATATCAAGGAAATATTTTTTTATTGAGGAATTATTAAATCTCTTTCTCTGGACAGTTTTCAACCCATTAGTAATTAAAATCAACTTACTTGAATTGGATAATTGCTTAACAATATTTTCTGCGCCATCAATTAAAACAGAACAGTCTGCCAGGTTCTCAATATAAATGGAGCTTAATTTACCCGGATCAAAATCAAAATTATAATAATCAAGCAAAAGAGAAAATCTTTTTACTTTTAATTCGTCCGGTTTAATTTCACCTTTTTCAAATAGCAGCCACATATCACCGTTGAATTTTTTATAAGCCTGTAAAAGATTTTCATCATAAGCCAAACCAATTTCGTCAGCAGATTTCTTTAATGCAATTTGCTCGGCAAGGTCATAATTGAACAATGTACCGTCGGCATCAAATAATAACCATTTATACTTCATAAAATTTAATTATAGTTTTACACGTTTTAATCGCAATGAATTTGATACGACCGATACTGAACTAAAGGACATTGCTAATGCAGCTAACATTGGATTTAATAAACCGAGAGCAGCAAGCGGAATTCCAATTATATTAT
>CAZIDB010000376.1:0-2681 GCA_964537965.1 uncultured Melioribacter sp.
AATTTATGGACCAGGCTACAGACAGAATATAAAGTATAAGTCAATAGACAAAGACTTTAATATTAATTATCAGTTAAAGAGTTCAATACTGGTTCAGTATAATCCTTCTGTTCAAAATCCGCAGCAATATGAAAATCAGGAAGATATAATTTGTACATTGAAAGTAACCGCAACAGAAATAATAGATGGCGATTCGTTAGGGAATGAAACAACCGTTGGAACTCCTTTAGTAATTAAGGTAAAGGATATAACAAAAGATACCTGGATTGATGAATCGATTGACTATAATTTAGCTTCGCTTGTACAGAATTATCTTGTTCAAACGCCATATATGCTTACCAGTACTGTGAATTCATCTGTTGATAAAGCTGGCTATATACAATTCAAACTAATCTGGAATGGCCTTTCCTATCTTCAGTTATATGTTGATAAAATGGTTGTATATGATAATAGAGGACAGCAAATAAAAACCTATAATTCGCAGCAACAACTATCCGTTAAAGATCAGGCAGATGATTTTTCTAGTTCAACAGTAGCAGCCTGGTACAGCCTTGATGAACCAGGCAGTATTGATAATTATGAACCTTACCGTATAGTCGATAGCCTTACACACGCTGCAAATTCTAATTTAAGATTAACCACTTCCTTTACTACCGGATGGAATGGAATGTATGGCGAAACCGAACAGGGTTCGCATCGATATTATACTTACAAAGAGTTTATTAAAAGAGCCAAACCAAGAAACATTCATGTTATTTTAGTTAACTATGGTTATCCATTCTTGTCACGCCATTCCGCCAATGGCGGATTTCCTACTGACGTGGAATTACCGAGTACAAGATAGTATGTAATAAATGAGTACCCGAAAGAGAGACATTTTAGAATTATACAACTGCTTTGTTATAACAACTACTTTCAATAATTGGTTAAAGCTGTTATTTGAAGATAAATATTATTTTGAAATTCTCAATTCAATTAAATTTTGCTTAAACAAATACAATGCTGAATTAATTGCTTATGTTCTAATGCCTAATCATATTCATTTGGTACTTTTTTATAATGAAAAAACAGACGTTTCCGGATTTATGAGAGACTTTAAGAAATATACTTCCACAAGAATACGACAACTTCTTGAGAAGGATGGAAAAACAACAATTGTAGAAAATTTAAGATATAATATTAATCTGCAGAAGTTTAAGATCTGGAAAGACAGGTTTGATGCAGTTATAATAAAGCATAAAAATGTTTTGTTAACAAAAATAAACTACATTCATAATAATCCAGTTAAATATGGCCTTGTAGAGAAGGAAGAAGACTGGAAATATTCAAGTTCGGGTTTTTACAAAACCGGTGAACAAGGATTAATAACAATAAAACATGCATGGGAGATAATATAATAAAAATCTCTCCTGCCAGTCAGGAGGGAACTCCTGACTGGACAGTATTTAGAACGTCTCTTTTGTGTAGGAGTGCGAAAGCTTCGAATTTATTTATGATTTTCTGAATCCGCTATAAAGTGCAAATGCCAGTAAATACATTATCATTCCTAAGCCAAGCGCAACAGAGTAACCAAATGAAGAAGCAACAAGCACAATTAAAACTGAACCAATGACTGATGCTCCGCCGTTTACTGCAAAAGCCCAATCAACAAGACCGGGATATTTTGTTGCAGCTTTCGGAAAAGGCATTCCCATAAAGTACCCTACCGGCGCTATCAGTATTGCACTTAATATCAATCGTGGAATGAGTGACCAGCTATCAAATAAATAAAACAGATGTTTGAAAATGAAAATATCTGCAAGCAGCCAACCGGCAATAGCGAGGAAAATAATTTTATGAGAATGTTTTAACGACTGTCTGCTTCCTATTCCGCTGCAAACAAGCAAAACCGTTAACACTAAAGCTAAGCTGTAAATTGTTGAACCGATAAACAAAGTGTATTTCTGAATTAGAATAACCTCAATCATCATATAGCCAAGTCCGATGGAAAAGAAATATAACCACGGGATGAATTTTAACTTTTCTCCTTTGAAAAGATATGGCAAAAGATTTAAAGGAATAATAAGTACTATGCAAACTGCAAGGATTATAAGCATAATCACTCTTGATAACGGAAAGCCTGTAAATTCAAACTGCGGTACTTTCTCTAAATTTGTCGGAACAATATTTCGCATCAATCCAAGTTGCGCAATAAAAGGTCTGTCATCCGTGCATGGAGAAACATCAATCTTTGCAGTATCCGCAACAGCTTTCCAACCTGAGACTACAATTGAATTCACAATATTCTTTTTGTTGTCTTCCATTGGCGGGAATAATCTTTTTACTGCTTTATAAATTCCTGGATCAGAATTACTATAAGCTGAATTTATGGTTGCATCGTCAAGAGGCTTTTTGGAAATCAGGAGTACTTTCCTTCTGAGAGAAGCAAAATCATACACTGCAAAATGAGAAGTTGGATTCTTGATTTCCATCTTGTTCAATGCATCAATCAACTCTGACACAAGTCTGGGGGTGTAAAACTGATGTTCAACCGACATATAGCCGTTTTCAGATAAAGCATTCCAGTAATCAATAAATGCTTCTGTTGTGAACAAGTAATTCTCTGCAAGTGCGAATGACCCTGAAGCAAATGCAGCCCAGGAGTTTGAACTTAACGAATAAATCACATCAAACTTGTTTTC
>CAZIDB010000377.1:0-2600 GCA_964537965.1 uncultured Melioribacter sp.
ATGTCCGCACCATCTTTCCAGCTTGTCTGAACGCCTTCATCATAACTGCCGCAGAAAATTGTATTAATTATTATTCCTTTGCCTATCGCCTTTTTGCATGCCTCTTTATAGTCAACATCACCCTGGGTAAAAGGTTCGTTGCCTGCAATAAAAATAATCTTCAGATCATCATTTGATTTATTCCATTGAAGATTATCAACTGCATTTAAAATTACTTTACCGCAGAACTCATCTCCACCGTTTGTTTTCAAATTAAACAGTTCTTCGGAGATTTTATCCAGGTCTTTGGTGAAAGGAACAATATTTCTAAGATGACCTTCCTGCAAAGGAATATCATCTTTACCGTATTCATAAAGAGCAACGTTAAGATCAACTGTCTGCCCGTTCTTTTTTGTTGTAGCAAGTTCATTAACAATCTTCCATAGCTGGCTTTTAGCCTGGTCAATCAATCCATCCATACTATTGCTTGTATCTAGTAACAAAGCAAGTTGAATAGAATTATCTTGTGTAGGATTTTTTTCGGCATTTTGATTTGCAAGCGGAGACAGCGAGTAAATAAAAAGTATTGTAAGGAGCGCCAATGATTTCATATCAACCTCCTCTAAAGGATTTATTTATTATTGAATCTGCTTCTTTAACTTTATGAATGGTAACTTTGTTCCAGCACGATATTAGCAAGTGCACCCCGGCACTGCAAATAAATTGCAGTATAAATTAGTATGTAAAAATTTATTTTAAAGCTTTTATAAAAGTGAACCGATTTTTATTTCATACTTTTTCAAAAACTACTGCGGTACCATAAGCAAGGACTTCGGTAACACCTGACATTACTTCGTTTGCATCGTAACGTATGCCAATCAATCCGTTTGCTCCAATCTCTTCGGCATGCTTAACCATTAACTCAAATGAATCCTTGCGGGTTTTTTCGCATAATTCCGTAAAGAGAGTAATATTCCCGCCAACCAATGTCTGAAATCCTGCACCGATTGTTCCGAAAATTGAACGCGAGCGAACGACAATTCCTCTTACAACACCAAGATTCTGTTTAATCCTGTAACCATCGATTGAAAAAGCTGTAGTAATTAAGCTATGGTCCATAATCTCCCTCACTAATTGAATTAATTTTTTATTCGCCTTTAATATAACAGATTAGATAATATTAGTAAAACTTACTTATCCGGTTTAATTGATTTAACATTCAATCTTTTTTGCTTTATAGAACTATGAATTTGAATTTTAACATAAACAACGATAACCTTTCTTAGAATTACAATTTTTTCTGAATGAATCAGATAAAAATAAAACTTGTTGTTGACTAATTTGAAAACTTTTGCTTATCATAATAAAGGGCAGTAGCTGTTGAATGCTGACGAATTGCTTAGTGGTTTTATTCAGACATTATCACAGAAAAGATTTTATAAATTATTATTCATCAATCGTAAATAAAAATATCAGAAAGGGCACAACATGGCAGCAGTAAGCACATATATAAATTTTCCGCGTCATACCGAGGATGCTTTCAATTTCTATAAAAAAGTTTTTAAGAGTGATTTTAACGGTGCGGGATTAATGAGATTCAAAGATATTCCTCCATCTGAAAATACTCCACCAATGCCCGAAGAGGATAAAAATCTTGTTATGCATGTTGAATTACCGATACTTGGCGGACATCGACTGATGGGAACAGACGCACCCGAATGCCTTGGCTTTAATGTTAATACAGGGAACAATATCCATATTAATCTTGAACCTGATACAAGAAAAGAAACAGAAAGATTATTCAGTGAGCTATCTGAAAGCGGTAAAGTAACGATGCCTCTTCAGGATATGTTCTGGGGAGATTATTATGGAAGCTGTACCGATAAATTCGGTATCCAGTGGATGTTTAATTGTTCTGAAAAATTGACTTAGAATAATTTAAGAGGTTTATATGGAAACAACCTTATTAACTGTTCAGACGGTTATTGATGCCCCGGTTGAAGTTGTTTGGAAATATTGGACTACACCCGAAGATATTGTAAAATGGAATAATGCTTCTGAAGACTGGCATACTACAGAGGCAGAAAATAATTTGAGAGTCGGCGGAAAATTTAATTCAAGGATGGAAGCAAAAGACGGAAGTGAGGGATTCGACTTTACCGGCAGGTATGATTCTATTAAACTGAATGAATCCATAGAATATACAATGGATGATGACAGGAAAGTAAAAATTAATTTTACACGTGAAGGAAACAAAACGAGAATAGTTGAATCATTTGAAGCAGAAAACACTAATTCACTTGAACTGCAGCAGAACGGTTGGCAGGCAATCCTGGACAATTTTAAGAAATATTCCGAATCCAAAATAAAATAATCGCAATAATAACAATAGAATCATCCCGGATATTTCCGGGGTGATTTATTATATATTGTACGATTAATTAATCTAGAATGGTTGTATTATATCACAATAGTTATTTCATTAAGATCATTTTTAAAGATTTGGTGTATTTGTTTTCTTTACCAATCACATTTAATGACACAATATAAGTTCCGTTAGATAAATTACTGCCATCCACATCGATAGAATAATTACCGGCTGATTTATATTCTTTAAGAAT
>CAZIDB010000378.1:0-2593 GCA_964537965.1 uncultured Melioribacter sp.
AGAGCACCAGGTTGTGGCCCTGGGGGTCAAGGGTTCAAATCCCTTTACTCACCCAAGTTTTTTAGGCCCCATCGTCTAATGGTTAGGACACCGCCCTTTCACGGCGGTAATATGGGTTCGAATCCCGTTGGGGTCACTAAAAAAAGCCGCATAAAAAAATTGTGCGGCTTTTTTCATTTTAAATTATATAAAATTATTAAGACTTCTTTGGCGCAAGGAATTTATTAAACAGAACTAATCCAACCATCGTTGCTACTCCGATGAAAGCAAATATAATCCATAAAATACTTGGTTGATTTAAATTATCCACAAAATGAACATATAAATTTGCACCCAGTACTCCACCAATTCCACTTCCTAATACTCCGTAAAGAAAGGCATAACCAAGATATAATGCTTTCTTATCGGAAGGAGCAATTAGACCAACATAACTAATATATTTCGGATGGGCAGTCATTTCTCCTAATGAAAAAATGATTATACCAGCAAGGAAAATCCATGGATTTGGTGAAATTGCTAATATTGCCATACCAATAGTTGCAAGTCCTATCCCGGTTATCATTGTTGGTAAAGCTTTTGTATGCTTAACAATACTTGAAATTACAATCTGAAGTAAAATTATAGTCCCTGCATTAATTACAGTTACATGTTCAACATCAAATTTCCAGGAAGGATTTGAGATGAATATTCCCAGAAAACCATTTACTGCATTATTTACATTAGTCATATCAACATGATCTTGTAAATACCACAGAACCGTATCAAACATTTGAAAATAAAGAATCCAGAAACCGGAATAGATGACTATCATGAGTATAAATCTGAAATCCTTTAAAACAAGAACCGCACCTTTTAATACTTCAAAAATACTTTTGGAACTTGCAGGTTTGGGAGGTTCTTTATATACAAACAGATTTAAGAGCAATAACCATCCCGTTCCAATTGCTGCCATAATAAATATATAATTCCAGGAGATGTCTTTTAGAATCGGAACGAGAATCAAAGGAAAAATAAAAGCACCTAAGTTGATCGACCAATAAAAAATACCGAAACCAAATGTGGAATTGGATTCGTCCGTACTTCTTGCTATTGTTCCTGAGATTATTGGCTTAAAGAATCCCGCACCGGTTACCATTAATAATAAACTAAGGAAAACCAAAACGTAACTTGTCATAAGACTAGTTAAAAAATAACCGGTACTCATTACTATAAAAGCGAATACTAAAGTTCTTTTATAACCAAACCTGTCTGCAATTGCTCCGGATAAAATTGGGAGGAAATATAACAGTGGTGTAATTGTACTTTTTATAACTCCAACACTTTCTTTTGTAAAACCTAATCCACCTTGTGACGGACTGAGTATAAGATAAATGGACAGGACTGACATAACTCCATAATATGAGCCTCGCTCAAAGAATTCCATTATGATTACAGTCCAGAAATTTCCGGGAAATGATTTTAATATTCCTTTCTTCTGTTCCAATTAAGAACTCCTCTTTTAATATTTTTTGCAAAAATGCTAAACAGAATTTCAATTACCAAACAGAAAATGGTTTCAACAGAATTTTGTTTTTATTATTTTTGATTAAAAATGAAATAATGATTTGATCGACAAAAACGCATTTAAAACATCGGAATATTTAGCCAACGAAGATAGTTACAAATCTCAGGGAATTAAACGCTATCATTCGTGGTATGCTACATTAAAATTCTTCACCTTTTTTCCAAGAATGGTTGTAAATGGCGGCAATTTAGCAAAAAAAGGTTTGTACAACAGCAGGGCATGGGTAAACGCTAGCATAGATATTTTATTTGCTCTTGAAAATTCGGGGATTACTTTTGAAATAGAAGGGATGCAAAATCTAACCAAAGCTAAAGGACCGGTAGTTTTTATCTCAAATCATATGAGTACCTTGGAAACTGTAATTTTACCTTCAATAATTCATCCTGTAAAATATGTAACCTTTATTGTTAAACAGGAGTTACTGAAAATACCTTATTTCGGTTTGTTGCTACAGGCCAGAAAACCAATCGTTGTGGGAAGAACCAATCCGAGAGAAGACCTTGTAAATGTATTACAAACCGGAAATGAGTACCTTAAAAATGGAAAATCGGTTATTATATTCCCGCAGAAAACAAGAAGCAATTACCTGGAATTGTCATCATTTAATACTCTTGGTGTTAAGTTGGCTAAAAAAGCCGATGTTCCGATTATTCCGGTAGCATTGATAACAGATGCCTGGGCAAACGGAAAATTTATTAAGGAAGTCGGAAAGATTGATCCTGAAAAAAAAGTTTATTTTGCTTTCGGAGAGCCTATTAAAGTAACTTCTGTAGGTTCAAGCGAACATCAAATGGTGTTGGATTTTATAAAAGCTAAATTTATTCAATGGGGAAAAAGGGACTTAATAAAAGATTAAGTTTTAATAGATTTGCAATCAGTAAATAGAATTGATATTTTAACAAACAATTTTTTTTATTAACCAATTTAATCGAGAGGGGTTATGAATTTATTAAAACCTCCTAAATTATCGAAAGGTGATTTAATTGGCCTTATTTCTCCTGCTTCATCTCCTGATGATTTAACCCGCAT
>CAZIDB010000379.1:0-2577 GCA_964537965.1 uncultured Melioribacter sp.
GTTTTACGAGACATTAAAGCTTTTCAAATTTCTTTTCTGGTACACGGATAATAATCCTTCTTTAACGCTTGCTACTTTGGTTACAAAGAAACTTGTTAATAACGGCGGCAGGATATTTTTCTCAATGATATTCCCGCAAACAATTGATCAGCAGGAACTGCAATCTTTCTTACCAATTGATTCTGCCGGTACAATGAACGGTAAAAACTTTACTAATTCATTAATTGGAAATTCTACTCTTACTGCCAGCGATGCATCATTGCCTTACCCGGTTTTGAGAACTTCAACAACAATATTCAGGATAAGAACTTTCTATCCTTTGGCAGGCAGCGCAATCCCGGTTTACAATGTTGAAGCAACAATGCTTTCAACAAATAAAGTTATTGCGTTTAGAGATATTGACAAAAAACTTTTCTTTATCGGGTTGCCGTTGAACAAGACTAACAGCATTCAGACTAACGTTAAAACTCTTTTTGAAAAAGTTTTCTTTGATGATTTCGGATTAACTCCATGACAAAAATTTTTACATATTTTATTTTGATACTTGTTTCAGTTGTCTCCTTTGCTCAATCCAAAGGAAGACTTGAAGGAAAGATTGTTGATGAAAGAACCAATGACCCGTTGCCCGGAGTGAATGTTGTTGTGAAGGGGACATATTACGGAGCAGTGACTGATGTTAACGGGAAATATGTTATTAATAATGTAAATGAAGGAACATACACTATTGAGTTTTCATTTATTGGTTACAAGACAACTCAGTTTACGGGTATAAAAATAGAGAGCAGTAAACCAAAAACTTTGGATGTTAACATGACGGAAACTGCTCTTACGATGGATAAGGACATTGTAATCATTGGTGAAAAACCGCTTGTTGATGTTGAGGAAACACAAAGTAAAAAAACAATATCCCGCGACGAGATTGAGATGGCTGTTGTTGAGAATGTAAATGACCTTGTTACTCAGCAGGCAGGTGTTATCAAATCAGATAATGCAATTCATATCCGAGGTGGCAGAAGTTATGAGAATGCGTTTTTGATTGACGGTGTTTCCGTACAGGATCCTTTGTCAGGAACAGGATTCGGTTTACAGTTGAGCGCTAATTCAATTGAAGAGATGGAAGTTATAACAGGTGGGTTCAATGCCGAATTTGGTCAGGCTACTTCCGGTATTGTTAATGTTAAAACAAGAGAAGGCGGCGAAGGTTATCGCGGTTATCTTTCTTATAAACGAGATAACTGGGGCAACAAAGAATCAAACCATGTTTTTAATCTTGATGTTGTTGAAGCAAATTTAAGCGGACCTGAACCATTGACGAAATATTTATTACCTGCTTTAGGTGTTCAGCTACCCGGAGAATTATTTTTCTTCGGTAACTTTTATGTAGGTTTAAGTGATGGTATTACACAGGGATATAATAAAGCAACTTCAAGAAGATTGTATTCATCAATTTTTAATGGGACAAGGTTTGCTCCGCGCGAAGAAAACAGCTGGTACGGTTTAGCTAAATTAACATATAAAATTTCTCCAACTATGAAACTGGTTTATTCATTTAATGAATCGGTTGACATCAACCAGAATTCTCAATCGCTTCAGTCAAATCTTGAATATGTTGAACCAAGTCCCGGTTACCAGTACGAATTCCAGAATATACTTGATAATGCAAACGTTTATACTCATTTAAATATTTATAATACCTTAACCTGGACGCACACGCTGAATCAAAAAACGTTTTATGAAGTAAAGCTTAGCAAATATTTTACTCACTTACGTTCTGATGCCAACGGAAGAAATTATAATGAATATGTAGAACCACAGGATATTACAAACTTCCCGATTGAATATTACAACACCAACACGGATTCAATCAGGGTAATACCGGGTGATGGTTTCTGGGATGTTGGTAATCCATTCACATGGCACGATCACCATTATGATGAGTTTTCTATAAGGGGTGATGTTACAAGTTTCTTTGATGAAAAAAATAAATTTAAAGCAGGCTTTAATCTTTCATTAACTGAAATGCAGCTGCTTGATATTTATAAACCGTGGATTGGTACTCTTGGTTTGAATAATGACTATTATAAAGTTTACCCTGCAACAGGCGCATTTTATGCGCAGGATAATATTAATTTCAGTGGAATGATTCTGAACTTCGGTCTTAGAGTTGATTATTGGTTCCCGGGTAAATATGTTGATGATGCAGTGGATAACCCGGATGTAATCACTATTCCGGACCAGATTAGACAGGAGTATAAAGAGAATACTTATGATTTCTTTGGCAGAAGATTTAAGGCAAGGTTAAGTCCAAGGCTTGGTATTTCACATCCTATTTCAGATAACCAGGTTTTGTTCTTTTCGTATGGTCACTTTAGCAAATGGCCAAAGCCGCAATTTGTTTATGCTAAGTTGAATCCTACATCTGCAAAATCCTCATTCCAGAAATTCGGAAATCCTAACCTTGATCCGGAAACAACTGTATCCTACGAGCTTGGATTAAAAAATCAATTCTCGGAAGATGATGTATTTACTATAACGGCATATTATAAAGACATCTTTGATTATATAAGAACACGCAGC
>CAZIDB010000380.1:0-2569 GCA_964537965.1 uncultured Melioribacter sp.
AAATTACTGTTATTCCAATAGGAAACAGTATACCTGTTTGGCGGACCAACACGAATCTGGTATCTTCCTCCAACAGCAACTGATATGGATGGCACATAAACTATATTTCCTGAACTTAGAATCAAATCACCAAATCCTTCAGTAACCGGATAAGAATCATTACCCACAGTAATTGTATTACTTGCAGCATCTCTGGTAATATTAAGCGGGTTAGAAATTTTCTTCCAGGTTTTTCCTTCATCTGTTGAAAGATAAACATCCAAATTATTCTCATCATTTCCATTTAAGGAATTATCATCGTAATACAAAGTTGCAGTATAAGAACCAACCTGCCCGTTGCCGGTTACACGCCACCACTGTTTAGTTGATGAAACCATTTCAGGATGAACAGAGTTTTGTGTAGTTCTTATTGAAACTGTATCAACATTTTTTTTATCAATTAATTTTAATGATATTGCCGAGGCCGGCAAAAGACTTTGATCCCCATTATACCGGGCATGATATTTTGAAAAGAATGTTCCGCTATTCGTTAATGCCCCACCGCTTTCAATTCTGCCGTAATTCTCCATTACAGATCCTTCCGGTATATTAAATGTGGCAATTGGATTGACATAAAAATATTTTGAAGTTTTAAAGTAGCCGTCAGCTTCCGATTTACCTGAAAGAGGATCACCGCTTTGTTCTATTATAATTTCATTGGCAAAATTTCCCGATATCTTAACATCTTTTCCACCTGATCTTTGAATAATTCTGTAGCAGGAGATTTCATTATAATTATAAATATCACCTTCAACTATAAGTTTCAATCCGCCGTATTGATTTTTAATTATTCCGGAGTTAAATAAACGGCCATACACAGTCAGGTCGCGGCCCGCGCAGCATTCATCGGAAATTACTTTATCTTTTGCGACATATAAATCGCCAAGTACGTACACAGTACCAAATTCTGTTCTTGTTGTTCCGGTTAAAATTGGTGCGCCCTTCAGATTTGAAAGGAAGCGTCCGTTAAAATCAATTTCACCAAATGATTTTACAAATCCCCCGCTTATATAAGTAGAGCTATTAACATTATTCAGTTTAGTAAGTTTGTATGGACCCATATCCAGCGTATCATAGTCCAAATAAAAATTACAGGTTGAATCGATAATGATGTTATTCATTGCTATAATACTGCCGCTAGGATCTTTCCAAACACCACCGCAACTATATGGAGCAGTACCACCAAAGTACTGATCTCCACTGCCAAAGAAGTGAAGATTTGACTGAGACATAACCGAATTGTTAATTACGTTTCCTTCAACACGCATAGTAATGCCGCCATAGGTATTTTTAATGACACCATCATTAATAAGGTTACCTTTAACAGAGATTAACCTGCCTGCGCAACATTCATCCGTTATAATTGCACCGTTGCCCACATGCATATTCTGCAGAACATTTATGCTCCCAAATTCAAGAGGTTTCTGGTTAACAAGCGTAAAGTTACCATCAAGGTCACAATGAATAACCGAATGCCCGCTAATATCAAGTAGTCCATCAGAATATATTACACCATACATAAACTCTGACCGCGAGATAATGTTTTCAAGTTTTGTTAGTTTGAAAGCGCCCATATTCAGAGTATCAAGCCACAAATTGAAAGAGGTAGTTGAATCAATCAGTAAATCACTGGCGGCTATAATTTGTCCATGCGGTTCTTTCCAAATCCAGCTTGGACTAAATTTATGTGAACCGCTAATATATTGTGAAGTGTTTCCATAAAAACGAAGGTTATATTGTGTCATAACTCCTTCATTAACAACATTGCCCGCAACATTAATATCTAATCCACCGTAGGAATTTTTTATTGTGCCTTGGTTGAGCAAATTTCCTTTTATCCAGATTGATCTACCGGCGGTTGGTTCATCTGTAATTACAGAACCAGGACCAATATGAAAATTTCCGTGAACAGTTATAGAGCCAAACTGAAGTGTCTGCTGATTCACTAATGTAAATTCACCATCAAGATCACAATGGAGTACGCTGTTTCCACTTATGTCTATTTGTCCATTTGAGTAAATAACACCGTATCTAATTTCTGTAGCGGTAGTAACATTTCTAAGCTTTGTTAATTTATAAGAGCCCATATTAAGAGTATCATAAGCCAGATCCATTGAACAGGTAGAATCTAATACGATATCACTGTTTGCTATTATTTGTCCATTGGGTGATTTCCAAATCCAGCCGCAGCTAAATTTTTGTGTACCACCAATATACTGAGTATGATTTCCGCTAAACTGAAGTCCGTTTTGCAAAAGTAAACCGTTGTTTGTAACATTCCCTTCAACATTAACCTGAACTCCACCCTGGCCGGGTGTATTCATTATAGTACCATAATTTATAAGATTACCTTTTACTGTTATTGGTCTGCCGGCACAACACTCGTCAGTAATTGAACCGCCGGAATTTATAGTAAGATTATTACAAGTCGGATATCCGATAATGACAGGACCATTAATTATAACATCATTGGATTCCCCGGGAATAACACCCCCGACCCAGGTATTTACATCATTCCAATGTCCACCGG
>CAZIDB010000381.1:0-2553 GCA_964537965.1 uncultured Melioribacter sp.
GTAAACATTTAAGTATCCGCCCTGGATAAAAACAATATTCGTTCCGTCAGTTGAAGGAAACATTATATCAAAATCATCATAAGTTGTTAGCTGAGTAACTTTTTTTGTTTCAAGTTCCTGAACGTACAAATTAGCAATTCCGTTTGTGCGGTCGGAAATGAAATACATTTTATTCTCAACCCACATCGGATAAGTATTTTTCCCAACATAATCTGAAATTGGTGTAAATTCATTTTTAACGAAGTCATACATCCAGATATCAGAATACTGTCCGCCTTTATATCTTTTCCAATAACCTTCTTCATCACCTTTACGGGTATAAAGAATTTTCTTGCCATCTTTAGAAAAGCTGCATCTTATACCGCGGTCAAGTGGAAATCTTTCCGGAGCAGAACCATTTTTATTAACAAAATAAAGATTCGGATCTCTTCCAATAAAATTTTCCCAGCGTGATCTGAAAACAATTTTTTCACCATCAGGAGTCCATCCAATTGTTTGTCCGCCATCAGGATTATAAGTTAATCTTTTTGGTTCGCCTCCATCAGATGGAATAATATAAGCATTGCTGCCGCCGTCATAAGATCCGGTAAATGCAATCCATTTACCATCGGGAGAAAATTTCGGCATTGTTTCGTTGCCCGGCGCGTTTGTAATTCTTGTTGCGGTACCACCGGAAGAATTAATTAACCATAAATCGTTTTCATACGTGAAGACTATTTTGTCTTTGCAGATATCCGGGTATTTCATGAACCTGCTTTCATCTGCAGCAAGCAGTGAAAAAGTAAGAATTAAAAAAAGGACTAAAATTTTTTTCATTAATATGTCTCTCATTTGTATTTTATGTGGCGAAAAATTAAAGAAAATTACAGGTAATTAGAAGCAATAATTTTTTTTGAAGTCTTTAATTACTATCTTTTACTGTGAATTTGAACTATCAGTAAATTTAATATTAATGGGAGGAAAATTGAATATAAGTGTAATAGGAACCGGTTATGTAGGTTTAGTCTCTGGAACCTGCTTTGCAGAAATGGGTAATCATGTAATCTGCGTTGATAATAATCCCGAAAAACTAAAAAAATTACTCGATGCAGAAGTACCAATCTATGAACCGGGACTTGAGATTTTATTTCTTAGAAACATTGCCAAGCACAGGCTTTTCTTTACAGGGGATTTAAAGGAGGCCTTGTTAAAAACCGAGATAGTATTTTTATGTTTACCAACTCCGCAGGGTGAAGATGGTTCTGCTGATTTAAAATATGTTACGGGTGTTGCAGATGAGATTGGGAAAATTTTAAGTGAAAATAAAATAAATGATTTTAAAGTGATTGTTAATAAAAGTACTGTGCCTGTTGGAACCGCGCAGAAAGTTAAAAATGAAATTAAGAAGCATGGCATTTCAAACTTTGCTGTTGTTTCTAATCCCGAATTTTTACGTGAAGGTTTTGCTGTGGATGATTTTATGAAACCGGACAGGATTGTTATTGGTACTGAAAATGACGAAGCAATGGAAAAAATGAAATCGTTGTATGAACCTTTTGTAAGGCAGGGTAACCCGATTTTACAGATGGATACTGCAAGCGCAGAAGTAACCAAGTATGCTGCTAATTCATACCTTGCCGCAAGAATTACTTTTATGAATGAGATAGCAAACTTTTGTGAAGCTGTTGGCGCAAATGCAGATTTGGTCAGGAAGGGAATGGGAACAGATACAAGAATCGGTAAAAGATTTTTATTCCCGGGAATTGGTTACGGCGGTTCATGTTTCCCGAAAGATGTAAATGCATTAATTAAAACTGCAGATGATTATAACTCCGAAATGAAAATCCTTAAAACAGTTGACTCAATTAACAAACAGCAAAAACTTGTTCTCGTTAAAAAAGTTCTAAAGCATTTCAATAATGATGTCAAAGGAAAACATTTTGCAGTTTGGGGACTAGCATTCAAACCAAATACAGATGATATGCGCGAGGCGCCCTCTGTAGTTATAATAAATGAATTATTGAAACTTGGCGCAACTGTTAAAGCTTATGATCCGGCTGCAATAGAAACATCAAGGTTTTATTTGAATGATAAAATAACTTATGCCCAGGATGAATATGATGCTTTACCTGATGCCGATGCATTATTGATTTTAACTGAGTGGAATGAATTCCGTAACCCGGATTTTGAAAAGATAAACGCCGCCCTTAAAAATAAAATCATTTTTGACGGAAGAAATATTTTTGATCCGAAGAAAATGAAAGATCTTGGTTATACTTATTTCAGTATCGGCAGGGTGCCGGTAATTTCCTGATTAGATGATTTATAAGTTTCAGCCCTTCCCTTGGGCTTGCCTGCTGCAAGCAGGGAAGGGCTTGGGATGGGCTTTTAATCACCCTGCGAAATACTTGAGCCGCCGCTGAAATCCGTATCACCTAAAATTGCAGTGCCCCAGTAAATAATTTCTGATCCGCCGCTGAGATCGCAATTAATTTTTCCGTCCATATTGATTTGAACTTCGGAACCGCCTGATAAATCTGCGTTAACATCTTTAACGGAAAAATCTTTCATCTT
>CAZIDB010000382.1:0-2549 GCA_964537965.1 uncultured Melioribacter sp.
GATAATGTTGTTGCTACGTTCGGCAGAGGTGTTTATTTAATTGCTCATTACACTCCTCTAACCGAAGTAAGCAAACAATTGTCCGATAGCCCGGCTCATTTATTGACAGTTAAAGATGCTTTGCTGTATATTGAAAAAGGCGGAAGATACGGACAGGGATCAACTTATTTCAAAGCATCTAATCCTGAATTTGGTGCAACCTTTACTTACTACATAAAGGAAGTGCCAAAGACTTTAAAACAAATCAGGAAAGAAAAAGAGAAGGAATTATTTAAGGACAGCAAACCAATTCCTCAACCAACTTATGATGAGCTGAAAACAGAAGAAAGAGAAGTTGCTCCTTACCTTGTTTTTACAATTACTGATGAGACAGGATTTGTAGTTAAAAGAATTAATACTTCAGCATCCGATGGTATTAACAGAATCAACTGGGATCTTCGTTATGATTCTCCGTTGCCTGTTAATCTGAGCAAAGATAAATTTGATCCTTCGGCAAAACCTTCAAGTGGATTGCTTGCAATGCCTGGCAAGTATAAAGTATCTGTTTCAATGGTAACAAGAGATGGAATTAAAGAACTTATTCCTGCAGTTGATTTCAACACAGTTGTATTAAACAATACTACGTTACCGGCAGCAAACAGAAAAGAAATTGTAGACTTCCAGAAAAAAGCTGTTGAGCTTGCCAGAGTTGTAATGGGTACACAAAGATATGCCGAAGAGCTTGTTAAAAGAATTGAGTATGTTAAACAAGCTTTAAATAATACTCCCGGAGTTAAGCCGGAACTGCTTCAAAAAGCATTTGATATTTCCAAAGACCTGGAAGATGTTATTCTTAAATTCAACGGGCAGCCATCAAAAGCAAGTGCAGAGGAAGTGCCACCGCAGCCGGTTCCACTTAACAACAGGTTAACAACAATGCTTTACACTCACTGGTCATCAACTTCAAATGTAACTTTAAATATGAAGCGCTCGTATGATATTCTTAAGGAAGAATTCCCACCTGTTCACGAAAAGATAAAAAGAATTGAGAACGATGGAATTAAAGTACTTGAAGCTGAGCTTGATAAAGCAGGCGCATCCTGGACGCCCGGAAGATTGCCGGAAATAAAATAATAAAAAGAATAATATGTAGAGACGAGGCATGCCTCGTCTCTACAAAATTAATTTTGGGTTAACTTCAATAATTCCTTGCGGAAATAATCAAAATCTTTTTTGCCTTGGGCAAACACTTTCAGGTTTCCTTGCGTATCATATATAAATGTAGCAGGTAATGCACCATTCCAGGAGTCGTGCAGATAATCTATCAGGTCTGTCTCATTTGGAAAACCGTTGACGTAATTAACAAAGTTTACCTTTTGTTTCCTTAGAAATGGTTTTATCTTTGTCTCAACTTCATCCTTGTAATCATTACTTATTCCAACAACATCAACATCGGGAAATGATTCTCTAATCTTAACCAGATCAGGAAATTCTTCTCTGCATGGTACACACCACGTTGCCCATAAATTAAGCAGGAGTGGTTTACCGTTTCTTTCGCGGATTATTCTTTCAAGATGAATTTTATCAATTGCTTCAACACTAAGAGAATAACTGCCGGATTGATTTTTCTGCTTTTCAAATAAAATGTCCGGCATATAAAAGCTTAGTGCATTAAGACAATAAAGAATTATTGCGACTTTCAACAGTCAACCCTTTTAATTGTGCAGCCAAAAGCTTTTGTTGTTTTAACCGAGACTTCTTTGCCTTTAAGTATTTCATCTAAAGAATTTTTCAGGTCTTTTGTCTTTACTTCATCTTCACGCCTGGAATCATCAATCCTGCCATGATATAAAAGTTCTCTTTCTTTGCTAAGGACAAAAACCTCCGGCGTAAAAGATGCTTCCAATTTATCAGCTATTTTATTATTCGGATCTTTCAGAATAGGAAATGTAAGTCCCTTTTCTACCGCATGTTTTTTAATCTTGTCGGTTGTTTCTTCTTTATTGGAATTAATGCCCAGGAAGACAACATTTTTGTCTTTAAAATCTTGATAGAGTTTTTCCATGCGTTCATTATAAGCGTTGGATACCGGGCACTGCGTTGATACAAAAATAAGAACTATTGCCTTGGCATTTTTAAAACCGGAAAGAGAATATTCCTTTTCGTTGTAATCTTTAAGTTTAAAATCTTCCACCCTTTTCATATCAGGGTTTGATAGATCAGAGAGTACTTTTTGGAAAGAGAAGAATTCCTTTTCTTCACATACATCAGGTTTGCTGATATTAGCGGTGATAACAACAGGAGAAATACCAAGGATAAAGAAAAACACGAATGAGATTGCCCTTTTCATTTGAAGATCCTTTCTGTAATAAATGTTACTTTTATTAAACAGAAGGATACGTTGAAATAGTTTCAGGTGTTAGTAAATTTCGGAAGGTCAAAAATCCGGAACCCCAAACCTTCAAGGTTCTCAGATAGGAATGAATAAAAAACCTTGAAGGCCCATGCGTAGAACCTTCAAGGGTTTCTGTGTGTAAACGGCGTGCTAACCTTGAAGGTTTTTACTTCTT
>CAZIDB010000383.1:0-2544 GCA_964537965.1 uncultured Melioribacter sp.
AAAATGGAAATACCTGCTTACAATTAATTTTACGGGAATGACTCCGCATCTTGGGCAGTTGATGGAAATTAGAGTTGTAGATGATTCAACTAAAATTGAATTCGGCAGAATACGAATAGAATCTATTGCCACGGCAGATTTCATTGTTCAGATGCCTGTACTTTGGAGTGATAGAAATAATTATACAATTCAGTTTTATGCTGACTTTAACAAGAATGGGTTATATAATGCTCCACCGGTAGATCATGCTTACGAATTACATTTGAATAATAATTCCGGTGATACCACCTTAACATTTGCGCATAACACCAACTTTACAGATATAAACTGGAAGTATAGTTTTAAATATAATCTGATTGGAATGACACCGCACGTTTCCCAATTAATGGGTGCACGTTTGTTATCAGCCGGAGATGAATTTGAAGCAAGCAAACTTTCTTTATTCAGAATTCCCCAACCAAACTTTACGTTAAATTTATATGGAGTAGAACCGAACAAAGATTATCACATTGATTTCTTTGCAGATCATAACGGTGATGGTATGTACGAAGATCCACCAACAGATCACGCATGGAAAACTGATTTTAATTCCGGCAGTAAAGGTGATGTGGTTTTAAACTTCACTCACAATACAAATTTTACAAACATAAACTGGCCATATAATACAACTGATATTGAAAGAGACGATGAGAATTTACCAGAAGCATTCAGCCTCAAACAGAATTATCCGAACCCGTTTAACCCAACAACAACAATAAAATTTACGTTACCAAATGTAGAGACGTCATATATGACGTCTCTACGGATATACGATATCCTTGGTAAAGAAATCATCACTTTAATAAACAAAGAATTATCTGCCGGGACATATGATGTTGAATTTTCCGCTACCGGCGCGGGCAGCAATCTTACAAGCAGAATTTATTTCTATCAGTTAAAAGCCGGCTCATTCAGTGAGGTAAGAAAAATGATCCTGATGAAATAAAAATACAAATAAAAGGCACAGAATAAACTCTGTGCCTTCTCTTTCCATCAATGCTGTAAACACAAGAAGCCTTAAAAATTCTTTTAGATACTTTGCTTTCATAATAATAAAATTGTTATGTCATAACAGGCTAATGCAAAATATGCCAACTTATCATTCCAGCCAATCCGTGTTCATTCCGAGCGTAGTCGAGGAATGATTTAAATTGATTTCCCTTGCTCTCCAAAAAACATTTCTCACTATTTATTATTCTTCGTTCTTCGTTCTTCACTCTTCACTCTTCATTCTTCGTTCTACACTACTCCTGCTGCAACTCCTTTCCTCCTTCCTGTCATAAATAAAAAATTTGAAACCACCATCCATTGCGTTCACTTAATAACTAATACTTCAACTAAAAAATATTTTTTATTGCATTGGCAAAAATATTTTTTCTCATTATGTTGCGGCGTAGGTTTAATTAACTCGGGGTTCACATGAAA
The DNA here is from genome assembly GCA_964537965.1 of uncultured Melioribacter sp. Classification (GTDB taxonomy): domain Bacteria; phylum Bacteroidota; class Ignavibacteria; order Ignavibacteriales; family SURF-24; genus SURF-24. Next base: position 1,465 of record CAZIDB010000383.1, read on the forward strand.
ATTGTAACTATCTCTTTCATATTCATTTTATACCTTAATTCACTTCACTTTTGCCAGATTAGCTCTCTTACAGAGAATTACGATGCCCGTGCAATTGCTATGGGCGAATCTTTTGTCGCTAATCCTAACGGACTTTTTTCACCGGATAATAACCCTGCTACATTAATCGGCCAGAAAGGTGTTTCATTATTTCATAACAGGAGAAATATAAACTGGTTTAATGAGCTTGATGATTTTGTGTTTTACTCTTTCGGTGCGGCGTTCAAAACTTCTTTTGGTAACTTCGCTTTTACTTATAAACGATATGACCTTGGCGAAAGTGTAATTAGAACTACCTATAACCCGGTCGGTGTGGCTACAATGAAAGCTAACTATTATACTGCTGTACTTTCGTACGCAAATAATATTACAGAAAATCTTTCAGCCGGAATGAATGTTAAAATCCATGGCTTTAGTGCTGATATTGTTAAAGGCGATTATACCATCAATGAAGGCAATACACCGGTCATTTTTGATTTCGGCCTGCTCTATCGTATGAATGGATTTATTAATCAGCCTTATGCAAAAGACGATGTTCACTTTGGTGCATCAGTTACAAATTACGGAACAGATTACAAGCCGGACAATTTCGGTTATGCGGGAGTGGGACGAGTTGTTAGTAATGTTGTTAAAATACCAAGATTATTAAAACTTGGCTTTGCATACAAACTTGATGTTAAAAGTAATAATGAAACAGAACTCTTTAATTTCCTTTTTACAGGTGAATATAATTATCTGCTTAACAGCTATCGTCAGGATTCTGAAAAGGATTTCTGGGGCGTGGGCATGCAAACTTCTTTCTTTAATATTTTATTTTTAAGAATGGGCGGAGTTGCAAACCCTTATACAAGCATTTATGGTAATAAAGGAGTCTTATCGATCAGGTACGGATTCGGAATTAATTTCCCGTTTGAACTAATCGGATTCAAATACCCTGTAAGTCTTGCTTTTGATTATGCTGTAATACCACTAAGCGAAGTGGATTATTTTTTCAATAAACAGAAGAAGAACCTGGATGCGTTTAATATCTCCGTAAACTTT
>CAZIDB010000384.1:0-2520 GCA_964537965.1 uncultured Melioribacter sp.
AATGTAGAGAAATATAAAGAATCACCCGGCAGGAAAGGTTTTGTCGTCCGGATAAAGAATGCTTCTCCTTCAACCGGCTGGATTGGCGTTGAACCATCGAGAGGAGAATTAAAATTTATATTCCAGGCAATTCTGGAATTACTTACTGTTACCAATCCTATAAATTCAAGTATTAACAACTGATCACCGAGAGAAAAAAGATCATCATTATTTAAATCTTTAATAGCAATTTTGTTTCTTTTTGCCGTTGTAAGGTTTGTTACAGTAAAATTAACAGGAAGCTTTTTGTAACCGGCAAAGACACTTGAAATAAAACCTGTATCTTTTACTTCATTATAGAAATCAATTTGATAATCAGCAGCAGATTGAATGCTTCTTGCTGAATAATCTTTTTCAACCTGAAGGTACAGGTTTGAGTTACTGTTTTCCCAGCGAGTTAAAGAATCAATTATATTAACCTCATCATTATGAATTTTAAGACGCAATCCATCAAAGAAGGGACTTTCAGTATCATCAGGATTTATCCCTGCAAGTACAGTTTCATTTGTACCAAGATTGACAACATCATAAAGAGTATCCTTCGAAGCATCCTGATGGAAAGTTATTAGATAATTATTACCGGTTACCTGAGATGAATTAATTCTGAGCAGTTCAATATAACCTGTACCTGCTGCATCAGATTCATAGAAGTAATTCTGTCCTGTAAATGTCTCCCGTTCATTTTTAACCTGCAGATTATCTACATTTGAAACCAGAGTTTCTCCACCTGAGATTACTTCAATACTTAATATGCCAGACGCTGTATTTGTGTTTATAAGTGAATTCCATTTGAAGCTGTTTGTTTCTTTCAGATTTAATGCAACATTTTCAGCAGCAGAATTTTCAGGTGTAAAATAAATATTTACAAATGCTGAATCTTTTAAATTTCCTGATAGCCATTGTATCTCATACATATTTTGTATAGTCTCAAATTTGCCAGGTTTTATAACCACAAGTTGAGGTTTACCAGTATTATTAATATTGAAGTGTTCTGATTCAGCAATTGCACTTCCGTTTTCCGCAAATGAATTTAGCATAATTCTGTAATCAAGTCCGTCATCAATTAATTTTGTATCCCAGTTTATTGAACCGGAATTTAATGAATCAACACCGATTAGTACCCCAATATTATTTCTATCATAACAATAGATATAAGTTTTGGTCTTACCATAATTCCCTTCGGTAGTCCAGGTGATATTAACATTGTTCTTTAATTCTGTCTGTCCTTCCGGGTTAGTAACAGTAATTTTAAATTTATTCAATTCGTTCAGGCTGTCTGCAAACTGATAGTTGTTTTCATAGGCGTGCTGAGCAACAGCTTTATTTATCATCAAAAAGTTTTTATCGCTTGCAAAGATTAAAGCAGATGCTATTTTATGTTTTTTACCGCCGATTGCTCTATCCATTGGAAATAGTCCTGCACCCAGCAGCAAACTGATATTTGCATTAGTCAGAGAAACATCAAATGTATTAGAAGAAAGTTTTTGCCAGATTGATTCATCATCCTTTGGCCATCCACCGCCAACACCACCATCACCTAATCTATATACCCACAGGCTAGACAGACCTACTTGCTCTTCATTCTTCTTTGGCGTTTCAAGGTAGGCAACTCCACAATATCCTGCCGGATAATTATCAGGTACTCCGAAACCATTCCCATCAAAAGCATAAACCATATTACTATTACCGTCATATGCCGCACAATCATCACCGCTGTCGTTTGTTCCTCCAACACCGGGATCAATATAAAAACCGGTTAAAGCTTTTTCGTAATCATAGTCAGAAATATTATAGATATCGTGGTGGATGAAAAGAATATCCTGGGCAAAAGGATAATACCATTGTAAAGTTCGTACTTCCACACGAAGTCCTAATCCTTTCCTGTTTTGATCTTGTGCAATTGGGAAATATGAATAAGGAGATTTACAATATTCAACATCTTTTGAGTCATCCATTACATAAAAAGATTCCTGCGAAGGATAAAAATTATCTTTTCCGAAATAGCTGAACCAGTGTCCATTCCAATCTTCAGGAAGTTGTAAGGCAGTAGGCCAAACATTCGGCCAAGATTCACTATCCATACTAATTGCCGGAGTTGATTTATTAATGTTTGAATAACCTGGTATTGGGGCAAACGTCCATAAGTTACCAGTTACAGGATCTTTATCAACCCACTCTCTGTAATAGATTTCCAATGGATGAACTATTTCATTATTTCCGGGAGCTTTAACTTCTGACGCAACAAAAAAAGTAAAACCATCTAGGTAAGAATGCCCTGTCCCTTTAATCCATTCACCTGAAGGCTGATTGGGCCAGTGACCAATTTGTCCGATGTTATCAAACAATGTTCTGACATTGTTCCCATCAAGAATTCCTTCACGGCGATATTGAATGTCTCCGTATTGATCGTTGCGCAGCAGTTGGATGATTGTATCTACCTGACTGAAGGATACTATAGAACAAGAGAAGAAAAAGATCACT
>CAZIDB010000385.1:0-2513 GCA_964537965.1 uncultured Melioribacter sp.
TAATTCCTGCAATACGTAACTTTGATTCAAGATTTTTCTGCTGCAATTCCGTCCAGCAATTTATTGGTGAGCTTCCCCCAATTAATCTGTATTCTTCTTTAACTTTTGGTGCCCGTTTTTTAGATATAAATCTTGCCAGACTTTTCTGAAATGGAAGCTTAAATATGTCAGGATCATTGAAGAGATTTTCTAAAAACGGCTGCACTGCATCAAGAGAATCAGGTCCGCCTAAATTAAATAGAACCACAGCCCATCTCCCTTTCCCTCTTCCCCAAGGGAAGAGGGTAGATGTTCCTTTACTATCATTATTTTTTAATGTTGTATTGTCACTCATCATTTTTCGCTTTCTGTTTTCTATAAATCAAAAATCATTTTAAAATCTGTTCGCATCTTTACTTCGTTATTCGACATTTACTATTCGATATTCGTTATTTAAAAATTTTGAATATTGCTTAGATAAGAATAAACAGACTTATCAAAATTTGATATACTTTGAATTATTTCCTCTCGATGCTGTCCCCAATTATTTTCATGAACACTTTTTCCATCGTATAACAAGTCTTTTACAATTACCTTTATTTTGTAATTATTATCATAATACTTTACAATAAAGGATAGTTCTACATCTGCATTAGTTAAACCTAAAGCTACTTTACCAAGATAGATTGAAACAATACCAGAAAGTAAACCATCTTCATTAACCTGAATAACTGATTTTGCTGAATTAGTATTTTCACTGAGATAAGTCAATAGCTTTACCTTGATTTCTTGCTTATTCAAATTTAACGCATGTTCAAATATCTTTTCTTTTTCTTCATCTGATAATTTTGGATATGGATAACATCCAGCAAAAAACAATAATACAATAACGAATATAATACTCTGATAATATTTCATTATACCACCTCAATATTGATTTATTCTTTGATCCCAAACTTCTCAATTCATGTAACAACGTAATAGCGTTATAACTTTGTTCTTCGACATTTACTATTCGATATTCGTTATTTAAAAATTTTGAATGACGAAGACGGAATAACAAATTTTGAAGTAGTTTCCTATAAGTCCCCCTTGGGGGGATTTAGGGGGCTACACTGTTCTTGAGTACTTTGCCTTATCTTCCTTACGTTCGATGTATCCGTCAAAATTCATTGCAATGTTACGGATTAGAAGCCTGCCCATTTCAGTTACTTTAATCATATCATCACCTACGGCAACCAATTCATCTTCGATCATTTCTTTGAGACCACTTAATCCTAAAGCAAAATATTCTTTAAAATTAATTCCGAATTCATTTTCAACTTTTTTAATATCCAATTCAAAGTCGCACATTAATTTTGTTATAACGTGACGTCTTAGAATATCATCATCGTTTAGTCGGTACCCTTTGGTAATTGGAAAGATTTCATTATCAAGCGCATTGAAATATTCTTTTTCAGTTTTAAAATTCTGCGAGTAAATTCTTGGAAGCTGACCGATTGCGGTTATACCCATCGCGTACAAATCCGCCCCGGCATTTGTACTGTAACCCTGGAAATTTCTGTAAAGTTTTTTCTCTCGCAAAGCAATTGCAAGCTCATCATCTGGTTTTGCAAAATGGTCCATTCCAATAAAAACATATCCGGCAGAAGTAAGCTTTTCTATCGTCATTTTTAGTATCCGAAGTTTCTCTTCAGGAATGGGTAAATCTTCCGGATGAATAAGAGCCATATGTTTTTTCATCCATGGAACGTGTGCATAATTAAAGACCGCAATTCTATCAGGTGAGATATCTATTATTTTATCAACCGTTTCTGCAAAAGTTGAAACTGACTGGAATGGAAGTCCATAGATTAAATCCAGGTTGATACTTTGAAATCCAAGCTCTCTTACCCACTGAACAGTTTGTCTTGTAATATCTTCAGGTTGAACCCTGTTTGTTGCCTTCTGAACTTTTTCATTAAAATCCTGTACGCCCATACTAATCCTGTTAAAACCGCCGTTGCGTAAAGCTTCAAGATGTTCTCTTGTAAGTCCGCGCGGGTCAATTTCACAACCTTCTTCAGCATTATTTTTCAATTCAAAATTCTGATTGATATAGCTGATCAAATCAAAAATCTCATCCGGATTCAAGTGAGTTGGTGTACCTCCGCCCCAATGAAGCTGCGCAACTTTTCTATCGGGCAGAATGTATGTTCTTACCATATCAATTTCTTTTTTGAGATACTTGATATATTCTTTCACCCTGTCACGGTTGCGGGTTATAATCATGTTGCAACCGCAGAAATAGCAGAGCGTATCGCAGAACGGAAGATGATAGTAAAGGGAAAGATCAGGAAGATTGTTTCCGTAATTTGTCTTTACCACTTCTTCAAGAAACCGTTCGTGCCTGAAGTTCTCATTAAACTGCGGAGCCGTTGGATAGCTTGTATAGCGTGGTCCCGGTCTGTCGTATTTTCTAATTTTATCTAAATCAATATTTATCATTAAAGTCAAGCCTCTCCCTTGCCCTCTCCCAAGGAGAGGGTGGATGT